>CAZYQV010000370.1:0-3502 GCA_964649775.1 uncultured Rikenellaceae bacterium | reverse complement strand
GCAAAAAGGGGGAAGACCGGTCTTACAAGGGCACTTATCGGAGATCTTTACGATCTGCACTATGAGGAGATGCATCTTGTGGCCCGGCGTTATCTGACTGCCGAAGAGTCGAGGGATATTGTCCAGGATGTTTTTCTGAGGCTGGTGGAACGGATGGAGGAGACGGAGATCCGTTCTTCCGTACGAGCTTATCTCTACCGCTCGGTTATCCACAGTTGTCTGAATTATTTAAAGCAAAAAAAGGTTCGTGAGGAGTATGCCCTTGATTTCCGCATAAGGCTTCTGGAGGAGGAGAACCGGCGGGCCGGGAACGGGGAGGAGGATACGCTGCCGGCAAAGGAGATGTTGCTGATCCTCCGGAAAACGGTCGCCACGCTGCCGGAAAAAAGCAGACTGATCTTTGAGATGAGTCGTTTCGAAGGTCTTTCCCATAAAGAGATTGCCGAAAAACTGAACATATCCGTGCGGACGGTGGAGACACAGATCTACCGGGCACTGAAAGTGTTACACAGGGCGCTGGAAGATTTTACCACCCTCTGATACAAAAAACAGCCATCATTTTGTAAGTAGTTAACCCTGAATGGGTGTCATTTAATGTGAAAGGGTCTACATATGACATCATTTGACGAACATATCATTTTGCGTTATCTGGAAGGTACGGCCACGGAGGAGGAACTCCGGACGCTGGGGAGATGGATCGGGGAAGATGAGTTGAACCGGATCCGTTTTTACCGCCTCAGCGATCTGTACCATGCGGGAGAACTGCAAAAGAAGGTCCGGGAAGACAAGAGGGTGCTGCCCTTGCGCAAAGGGGCTTACCGGCGTACGGGTCTCTCACGGGGGATGAAGGAGTTTATAAGGATCGCTGCGGCGGTGGTGATCACGGCCGGCATGACGTGGGGGGCATACAGCTACCTGCAGCAACGGGTCACGGCCGAACAGCGGGCTGAGGTGATCAGTGTGCCGGCGGGGTCGGTGGCCACAGTGCTCCTGCCCGACAGTACGAAGGTATGGCTGAATGCCGAATCAACACTGACGTATGATCCGGAAAAATTCGGAAAGAGATCGCGGGATGTACAGCTCACGGGAGAGGCATATTTCGATGTGACCCGCCGTGGGAGAAAGGCTTTCACGGTCAACACCTCCAAGATACGCATCACGGTGTACGGCACCCGTTTCAATGTGAAAGCCTACCCGGAAGATGCCACGATAGAGACCACCCTGGAAGAGGGAAAGATCGAGTTGACCAGGATCGCTGCCGGCAAAAAGACAAAGACACGTCCCGTGATCCTGCAGCCGGATCAGCGGGCCGTGCTGGTGAAGAACGAAGGACGCCTGCTGCTCTCGGACGTGATCACCACCGCTCCCGGCGATAAAGAGGGCAACCGGGAGATCTCCGTCAAATCAGGGAAGCTCCTGGTGGCCGACAAGGTGGATACCGAAGTATATACCTCCTGGAAAGACGGACGTTTGATCATCCGTGGCGAGCCGCTGGAACATCTGGCGAAAAAACTCGAGAGAAGATACGATGTACAGATCATCTTCCGTGACAACGATTCCAAGGCGCTGCGTTTTACCGGCATCCTTGAGAACGAGACCCTTGAACAGGTGCTGTTCGCCATCCGGCTCACTTCCCCCATCCGCTATACCATTGATCACAAGACCGTATATCTGGAAAAAATAAGATGACCTTTTCACTTTTCTAACCCGAAAGAAGATGAAAAACCGCTTACTGCTATTTATGTTCATGCTGGCCATCACCCTGCAGGCCTTCCCGCAGGGAGGTACGACGGTCACGCTGAAAGAGAAAAACATCCCGTTGCGGCAGTTGTTTGACCTGATACAGGAAAAGACGGTGTACCGTTTTTTTTACAATGAGGACCTTCCCGCACTGAACGACCGGGTTACGGTGGATGTGAAGAACGAGGAGGTTACAAAGCTGCTGGACAACTATATCGGGTCGCGGGGACTGATCTTCCGGATCATCGACAACAAGCTGATCGTGGTGGCCGACCCACAGGGGTTCCGCCAGCATAAGGTGACGGGGGTTGTGAGAGCTGCCGATGACGGTGTCCTGCCCGGCGTGAATGTTTTTATTAAGGGAACGACCACGGGGACCATCACCGGCGGTGACGGCCGTTATACCCTGGAGGTGCCCGACGGCTCGACCGTCCTGGTCTTCTCCTTTGTCGGTTATGAACAGCAGGAGATTCCCGTGGGTGACAGGAAGGTCATCGATGTGCAGCTGCAGGAGTCGGTGCAGAAGCTTGAGAAGGTGGTGGTGACGGGTCTGGGTATCACCCGTAAGCAGAAATCGCTGGGATATGCGGTCACCGAGGTGGGAGGCGAAGAGGTTTCGCAGGCCAAGGAGGCCAATATGATCAACGCGCTGGCCGGTAAGGTGGCCGGCCTGCAGATCAACCGTACGGCCGGGGGTGTGGGCTCGTCGAGCCGCGTCATCCTGCGGGGCATCACCTCGCTGCTGGGCAGCAACCGTCCTCTCTTTGTTGTGGACGGTGTGCCTGTCAGCTCGGGCAACCTGGGCAGCGCCGGCGAGTGGGGCGGCCGCGACATGGGGGACAACATTGCCGACATCAACCCCGAGGATATTGAGAGCATCTCCGTGCTGAAAGGTCCCAGCGCCTCGGCCATCTATGGTTCGATAGGTGCCAACGGGGTGATCCTTATCACCACCAAGAGCGGGAAGAAAAAAGAGGGTGTGGGCGTCGAGTTCAGCTCGTCGGCCTCGATGGAGACCCCTCTGGTGCTGCCGGAGCTGCAGAACAAATACGGCATGGGAGGCTACGGCGTCTATGCTCCTATCGATCCGGTGACGGGCCTCCCCTCGGGGGAATATCCCTGGGTGTGGAGCTACGGTCCGGAGATGAAAGGCCAGCTGCTCACCAACTGGCTGGGAGAACTGCAGCCCTACACGCCACAGCCAAACAACTATCGTGACTACTTTGAGACGGGTTGGGGACTGACCAATACGCTGGCCTTTGATGCGGGGGGAGAAAAAGCCACCACACGTGTCTCTTTTACCGACTTCAGGACACAGGGCATCGTGCCGGAGAACGATCTCAACCGCCAGACCTTCAACCTGAGAGGAAAGGCAAAGCTGGGGAAAAAACTTGATCTTGACGCCAGGATCACTTATGTGCACCAGCGTGCCCACAACCGCCCCCTCATGAGTGAAAACAGCCATAACCCGGTGTATATGCTGGAGATGCTTCCCCGCAACATGCGCCTGGAAGACCTGAAAAACAATATTGTGGATGAAAACGGGAGAGAGAAGAACTGGATGTCGGATATCTGGACCGGAAATCCTTACTGGGCCCAGAAATATGTGGGGAGCATCGATGACAAAAACCGGGTGATTAGTTTCCTCTCGCTGAAATATCACTTTACCGACTGGCTGAACCTGATGGTCCGGACGGGTGTGGACTATTATTCCCTGCGGGTGAAGTCGTGGCGGGCCAACAACTCGAAAACAAATGCTGAC
>CAZYQV010000369.1:0-3027 GCA_964649775.1 uncultured Rikenellaceae bacterium | reverse complement strand
GAGAAGGAATCATTGTGTTTCCGGCAGGTGATTTAAGGTGAAAAAAGGCGGTGAAAATATGATTTGACATTGGGGGTCGTATTTTGTAACTTGCATATACTTATATATTCCTGCAGGTGCAACCAATTCAGGACCGGATTTGTCAAAGAAACATATATATATGATAAATATAACATGAAAAGAAAACGATCATGAAAAAGGCAGTAATTCTTTTTATTTCGGCATTTTTTGCCTGGTCTCTGTTTGCACAGGTTCCCGGTGGGGTTCGTTATCAGGCTGTGGCCAGGGATGGAGAAGGGAACATTCTCAGTAATACAGACATGCATGTCAGGTTAGGTATCAGGCTCGGAGGTGAGACGGGTCAGTTGTTATGGCAAGAGGAACATAAGGTGACGACGAATGATTTTGGTCTTTTCTCTGTGGTGCTGGGGGATCCTGCGGCTGATCATACCGGAGGGATCCTTCCGTCTTTTTTTGCTATTGACTGGTCGAAGGGTGATCTGTGGCTGGAGACGGCTCTTGACCTGGCAGATGACGGGAGTTTTATTTCGATGGGAGCATCTCCTGTGCTGGCGGTGCCGTATGCTTATTATGCCGGTGCGGTGGGGTCGTTGGACAACCTGGAGATCCGTGCGGAGAAAGAGTCTCCTGTGGATTCTGCCCTTTTTGTTGTGAGGAGGGCAGACGGTCGTCCTGTGTTTGCCGTTTATCCGGAGGGGGTACGTGTTTATGTGGATACGGTCTCCACCAAAGGATTGCGGGGAGGCTTTGCCATCGGCGGCTTTGATTTTGCCAAGGGGGAGTCGCAGGAGTATTTCCGTGTGACGCGCGACAGTGTACGCATCTATATCGACGATTCCGGTTCTAAAGGATTGCGGGGAGGTTTTGCCATCGGTGGTTTTGATTTTGCCAAGGGCAGATCCGGCCAGTTCTTCAACGTCTCCGCGAGGGGTACTGCCGAGGTGATCAACCCGAGTGAGCCCCGTATTCTCTGGTATCCGCGCAAAGAGGCTTTCCTGGCGGGGCGTGTGTTGATCGAGAGTCCCGACAGTGTGGGGTTGAACTCTCTTTCGATCGGTTATGAGACCAAGGCGATCGGTCAGTGGTCGACAGCCATGGGTTACAAGAGTGTGGCGGCCAGTGACTATTCCATGTCGATGGGTATGGCGACCCGTGCCGGCGGTTTCAACTCTTTTGCTCTGGGGTACCGGTCGCAGGCGCTGAATGAGGGGGCTTATGCTTTTGGTACGAAGGTGATCGCTTCGGGGCTGGGCAGTTTTGCTTTCGGGGCGCCCGGTGTGGATGCCGACGGGAATGTGCTGAACACTTTTACGGAGGCGAGCGGGGATTTTTCCTTTGCTTTCGGTCTGGGGGTTCACAGCCGGGGCATCGGCTCGCTGGCTCTGGGAGCCAACAATACGGCCACGGGGCCTTTCTCCGTGGCCATGGGCAACGACAACCTGGCACAGGGAGCCAGCTCGGTGGCGCTGGGGGGGCGGAGCCAGGCCCTGGGAGCCAGTTCGCTGGCCGTCGGTGACTATTCGGTAGCGAGAGGTTATGGTGCTGTAGCCATGGGTGAGCGGGCAGAGGCCAGCAAGGATTATACTTTTGCCATAGGCTTCCAGTCCAAAGCCGATGGGGAGAATGCCATTGCCATGGGGAACAACACCCTCGCATCGGGAGATTTCTCACTGGCTGCGGGTCTGGGATCGGTAGCTTCCGGAAAACAGTCGATAGCCTTCAGTGGCCAGGCCCTGGGAGATCTGTCCATGGCCATGGGTGTGGGGACCATAGCCCATTCTTTTGGCTCGCTGGTACTGGGACGCTACAGTGATGACAGAACGGGTCTCACGGATGAGGAGGTCTCACCCATCCTTTGGCAAGATGAAGATCCTGTTCTTGTGGTGGGCAACGGTACCGACGAGGACCACAGAAACAATGCCCTTATCCTGTACAAAAGCGGCGACATGAATATACAGGGAGATATGAATGCAAGAGAATTCCATACAAATTCGGACATCCGCCTGAAAGAGGATATCCGTCCGCTGGGGGATGTGCTGGACAAGATAGACGGCATCCATCCGGTGTATTTCCGGTTCAAAGAAAAAAGGGGTATGGACAACGGAACAGAAATCGGTTTCCTGGCCCAGGATGTTCAAAAATATTTTCCTGAGCTGGTGGGAAAAGACAGTCGCGGATATCTTACGCTGGAATATTCGAAAATGACAGCTGTGCTGATGCAGGCGGTCAGGGAGCAGCAGCAAACCATCGAGGCGCTGAAGAGACGTATTGATGAGATGGAATCGGAAAAAAATGAGATAGTAGCCTTGAAAAAAGAGCTGGAAGAGCTTCGGAAGAGCCTCTTTCTGGGCGATTATGAGTTGAAACGGCAGTGACTTGCAGAGGTTTATTACAGATATAGACGATTTTATCAAATTATTTTGGGAAAAAAGGTATCTTTTTTGGAAAAAGTTGCGTACTTATGTTGCAGCTCTGTTATGATAATATGGAAAATTTAGACCGAATACTTGTTTCAATGAAAACAAATCTGTTTTTCTTGTTGCTGTTTTTTTCGCTGGGATTGTCAGCGCAGGTGCCGCAGGGATTCAATTACCAGGCGGTAGTGCGGAATGATGCCGGCGAGCTCATAAAAAACCAGGAGGTCAAAGTAAAGATCGGTATATTGCAGGGAGAGAGTAGCGGCACTTTGGTCTGGGAAGAAGAACATACTGTAACCACAAATAATCTGGGTCTTCTCTCTCTTATGGTGGGCGATCCCAATGCACTCAGAACGGGAGGATCGCTCTCTGATTTTGAAGAAATTGACTGGTCGGCAGGGGATTATTATTTACAGGTGGCCATTGATCCCGGTGATGGTTCGGGGTATGTTCAGATGGGAGAGTCTCGTCTTTTGTCGGTACCGTTTGCCTTTTATGCTGAAAAGTCGGGCAGAGCCGACTGGTCGCGCACGGCAGATACCCTTACTTTTCCGGGGAATATCGGTATTGGTGTAGAAAAGGTGAATGG
>CAZYQV010000368.1:0-6979 GCA_964649775.1 uncultured Rikenellaceae bacterium | reverse complement strand
TACAAACAATGACGACACAAAATCGATAAACAGAACTCGCGAAAAATTCGGGTCAATAGTTTTTAATTGATGTATTTGCTGTTCAGTTTGCGACACATTTTTTGTTATATTCGCATAAGTCGGGGCTGATGTGATTTGTTTGTTGGAACTTCTATTTTTCTTATCATAAATTTTGTATGCTATATAAATTATGATAATTAAAGGTATCGAAATATAGGGCGGTAACAAAGAAAATATCAAATAAATCAAAAGCCCGATGATGTCGCCTCCGCCACCACCTCCGCCGCCTCCGCCAGAGTATGAATGCCCGCCTCCGGGGCGACCAAATGCAGGCTCAATAAATATAAACAGCAGTGCTACTACAAAGAAAAATATTGTTATCGCTGGTAATAATTTTTTTAAATTATGTTTCATAAGACTTCTTTTTCTGTTTTTATTAAATTTTTTTCAAAAAAACTAATTCATTGATAATCAAGATGTTAGATTATGTCTAAATCAACTTTCAAGTTGTCTGGTAATTCATTTATATCGTCTTCAATTGGTGGTATAAATTGAGCAAAAATATCTTTTGTTGCCGACAATGCTTTAAGAAAATTTTCTTCAACGTCGCCTTGAAAAATTCTATCAAATTGTGTTTGAATTTTTTCCCATTCTTCTGGCGGAACTGCTTGTTCTGCACCTCTATCAGCCAAAATTAAAACTTTTTTCTCGAACAGAGACACGAAAAATAACACGCCAATTCGTTCTTCTGTAAACCTAACGCCACCTTTTTGAAAAATTGCACGTCCTAAAATTTCTACTGAATTTACTTTTTTCTTTTCTTTTACAAAAGCCGAAAGTAGCGATGTTACCGACATAATAACAAAATAAGACACAACAAACATCAACACTGTTACAATGTATATCAGATATGGGTTTATGTCCACTGGTATTAAAATTAATATTGTATATACCAAAAAAGTCAAAATTGCGGCAACCAACATACCTGTATCTTTATATTTATTACTTTGCTGCCGGAAAATTGCAACAACCTCGACAAGTGAGTTGTTCTCTATTTCTTCGATTATTTCGTATAGTTTGGTGCGGAAATCTTCGCCAAATAGTTTCATAGCAATAGTTTTTCAAATTTATTGCGAAATTTACATCTTATATTTTTATTTACAAAATTTTTTCCGTAAGATTGTCAAAATTTTTTTTATCAATAAATTAAATTCTTTGTTTGCAAAGCATTTTACGATATTTTTTTAATAAAAAAAAATAATGATAGAACTTAAAAATATTGTTTATAATTATTCATCGGTTAATATTTTTTAATAATTTTTCGATAGAATTAGCAGATAATCAATTTGTTGCAATTATTGGTGCGTCAGGAACAGGAAAAAGCACATTTCTTGACTTATTGCTGGGGTTTGTTTATCCACAAAAAGGCAGTATTTTTTATGACAAAATAAAATTAGACAAAAATTCTGTCCAAAAAATTCGGAATTTTACGGCTTGGATGCCACAGAATTTTAATGTGCCTTTTGATACTGTTGAAGAAATGTTTTTTGCGCCGTTTAATCTGAAAATCAACAAAAACCAAAAACCAGATAAAAATAAAATTTCTGAAATTTTTGAAATTCTTAACATTGATATTGATTTATTGACCAAAAATATTGACCAAATTTCAGGCGGACAAAAACAAAGAGTTATGCTGGCATCTATTTTTTTACTGGAAAAAAAATACTTCTTTATTGACGAACCGACTTCTGCTCTCGACGAAAATTCTGCAAATAAACTGATTGATTTTTTGCAACAGAAAAAACAAAATGCAACAATTATTGTTTCTACTCACGATAATAAACTAATAAATTCTGCTGACTTAATTGTGAAAATAGGACAATTTTAAACATATTTTCATCATCTTTTTACAATTGTTAGTTGTTAGTGGTTAATTCATCATTCATCATTCATCATTCATCATTCATCATTTTCTTCTTTCTTCCTCTCATTTTCTTTATCATAAGCGTCGACGATATCTTTCACCAGGGGATGACGGACGATGTCGCCGGCATCGAAGCGTACCACCGAGATGCCTTCGATCCCCTCCAGGAGGCGCATGGCCTGCAGCAGTCCCGAGCTGCCTTTCCTTGGCAGGTCGATCTGGGTGATATCGCCGGTAACGATGAACTTGGAATGGAGGCCCATGCGGGTGAGGAACATCTTCAGCTGGTTGACCGTGGCGTTCTGTCCCTCGTCGAGGATGACGAAGGCATGTTCGAGGGTGCGGCCGCGCATGTATGCCAGCGGAGCGATCTGTATGGTCTCGTCCTCGAGGTATGTGAGCAGTTTTTTGTAAGGGATCATGTCGCGCAGGGCATCGTAGAGAGGCTGCAGGTAAGGATCCAGTTTGTCGCGCACATCCCCCGGCAGGAAGCCCAGGTGCTCACCGGCTTCCACGGCAGGACGTGTGAGCACGATGCGTTTCACCTCGCGGTTTTTGAGGGCCCGCACCGCCAGGGCGATGGCCGTATACGTTTTTCCCGTTCCGGCAGGACCGATGGCCAGGATCAGGTCGTTGCGTCCTTCCTCCTGCACCAGCCGCATCTGGTTGACCGTCCTGGCACGTATGGGTTGCCCGTCGATGCCGAAGATGATGGTATCCCCGGCCTCCCTGGCACTCTTCTTCTGCTCCTGGTAAGTGTCGTCGAGCAGACCGGCCAGCTCCTCGCCGCTGACGGTGTTATGTTCATGGATGAAGCGCAGTATCTCACTGATCTTCTCCTCAAAACGGCGTATCTCCTGCTCCTCTCCCACCACCTTGATCTCACTGCCGCGCGGGATCATCTTCAGCCGCGGGAAAGCCGCCCTGATACGGTCCATCGCCACATTGTGCGCCCCGTATAACATCACGGGATCGATCCCTTCGAGAGATATGGTTTTTTCCGACATTATTGTGTTTAAAATACTTTCTTCAGAATGTTTCCTTTCGCTTTCCGTGTTGTGCTCTGCAGCCCCCTCAACTCTTTAACCCTTTCTACTTTTTGACTTTTCGACTTTTCGACTTTATTATATTACTTTTGTTATCGCAAAATAAGTTTATTTTTTCAGGATGATCATATTTTTTTCATACTTTTTCTCCGGGTCATGGGCATAATCACACTCACCACCGACTGGCATCCCGACGATTATTTCGCCGGTGCGGTCAGAGGGCGCATCCTGAGCCTCTGTCCCGGCACGCAGGTGGTCGATCTGGCGCACAGCATCCCTCCTTTCCAGCTGACGCAGGCAGCCTTCGTCCTGTTGCATGGCTATGCCCATTTCCCTCCGGGTACAGTACATATCTGCGGACTGATGACCGAGACGCGGCAGTTGCCTTTGCTGGTACACCACGACAAACATTTTTTCCTCCTTCCCGACAACGGGCTGGTGGGGATGCTTTTCCCCGAGGGGGATGTGACGGTCTACCGTCTGGAAGGCATCCGGCAGGATACGTTGTTCCCGGTGCTGGACCAGCTTGTGCCGGCAGCGTGTGAGCTGCTCAGAGGGAAAAAGCCGGAGAAGCTGGGTACGCCGGTCACCGACATGAAGATCATCCATCCCGTTCATGCAGCCATCGACGAGGGGATCATCACGGGGCTGGTCGTGCACATCGACTCCTATTCCAACCTGATCACCAATATCACACGTGCACTCTTCGAGCGGGTGGGCCGCGGCAAGCCCTTTGAGATCTTCCCCGGCACAGGCAGCCTGAGTTACCGCATCACCCGTCTCAACCAGCACTATTACGATACGCCCGTAGCGGATATCTTCGCTCTCTTCAACAGCCTCGGCCTGCTGGAGATAGGCATCGCCCACGGCAACGCCGCCGAGTTGCTGGGGGTACAGATACAATCGCCCATACGCATCCGTTTCAAAGAATAAAAAGTATTCTCCATGTCAAAAGAACAGGAACTCCCCGACTATCTGCAGGCCTTCGACCGGCTGGTGCACATCATGGACGAGCTGCGCGAGAAATGTCCGTGGGACAGGGTACAGACTTTCGAGAGCCTGCGCAGGCTGACCATCGAAGAGGCTTACGAGCTGGCCGAGGCCATCGTCAGAAAAGACATGGATGAGATACGCACCGAGACGGGTGACCTGCTGCTGCACATCGTCTTCTACGCCAAACTGGCTGATGAGGAGAAAGCCTTCACCCTGGCAGAGATGATCAACGCCCTGTGCGAAAAGCTGATCTACCGTCACCCCCACGTCTTCGGCGAGACGGAGGCCTCCACGGCCGAGCAGGTGCTGCAAAACTGGGAAGACCTGAAGCTGAAGGAGAACAACAAAAAGAACCGCTCGGTACTCTCCGGCGTGCCTGCGGCGCTTCCGGCCCTCACCAAAGCCCTGCGCATCCAGGAGAAGGTCAGCGGCGTGGGGTTCGACTGGGACAACAAGGAAGAGGTGTGGAACAAGCTGGACGAAGAACTCGGCGAAGTGAAGGAGGTGCTGGAGGAGAACCCCGGCGATCCCGACAAACAAAAGCTGGAAGAGGAATTCGGCGACCTGCTCTTCACCGTCATCAATGCCGCCCGCCTGTACGGCGTCGAACCCGAGATCGCCCTCGAACGCACCAACCTCAAGTTCATGCGCCGGTTTCAGGAGATGGAGGAGAGGATCAGGAACAACGGCAAGACCCTGAAAGAATCCTCCCTGGATGAGATGGAAGAGGAGTGGAACAGGGCGAAGGAGAACGATGAATGATGATCGATGAACTGTTCGTCGTTCTATCTATAATTCCAGCTCCCCGGCGACGAACTGCATCAGCTCTTTCACATACCCTTCACTGAAATCAAAGCGGATGCCGGCGGTATCGTATATCTCCGGTATGGGACGGGAGTATCCCAGGGAGAGGGCCTGCTCGTAATGACTGAGTCCTTTTTCACGGTTTTCCCGGTAGTTTTTCCACACGGCCAGGGCGCCCAGCTGTGAGATACCATACTCGATATAGTAGAAAGGCACCTCAAAGAGGTGCAGCTGTCCCTGCCATCCGGTGGCGAGGAAATGTTCATAGCCGCTCCAGTCGACCAGCGGCGAGGAGAACTCGCGCATGATGGCGGTCCACTGCGCATCGCGTTCCCCGTGGGTATGTCCCGGATGGGTGTATATCCAGTGCTGGAATTTGTCTATGGCCGCTATCCAGGGGAGGATGCGTATGATGCCTTCGAGCTGCTCGCGGCGGGCTCTCTGCAGCTCCTCTTCCGTGAAGAAGATATCCCACGTATCCATCGAGATCAGCTCCATCGACATGGAGGCCAGCTCGGCCACCTCCGAGGGCAGCTCTTTATGCTCGATGATGCGTATGTGGCTGCTCAGCCAGGAGTGGATGGCATGGCCCCCCTCGTGGAAGATCGTCTCCAGGTCGCGCAGGTTGCCCGTGGCATTCATGTAGATGAAGGGCAGGTTGCTCTCGTACAGGGGATAATTGAACCCTCCCGGCGCCTTGTTCTTACGCGAGTCCAGGTCGAGATACCCCTCGCGGTCCATGGTACGCAGCAGCTCACCAAAGCGGGGATCGATGCGGTCGAAGGCCCGCGAAGCTTTTTCGGTGAGCTCTTTCACATCGCTGAAAGGCCGCAGGGGAGGCCTTCCCTGCGGGTCGTGCTCCAGGTCCCACGGCCTCAGCACATCCCCACCCGTCTGCTGCAGGCGACGTCGGTGCAGCTCCTCCACCAGGGGCATCACGGTGGTGCGTATCGACTCGTGGAAGGTCTCGCAGTCGGCCACCGTATAGTCAAAGCGTCCCAGCTCGGCAAAACGGTAGTCGCGGTAGTCGGCAAAGGCGGCGTTCTTTGCGATGCGTGTCCTTTTCTCTATCAGCTTGTCGAAGAGGTCGTGCAGGCTGCCGGCGTCGGCATAACGCCGTTCACGTATTTTCAGGAAAGCCTCCTTCCGGAGATCCCGGTGCGGCTCGCGCAGGTAGTTGGAGGCCTGCTGCAGGGTCATCTCTTTCCCCTCCATGGTCACGGTCATCTGTGAGACGAGGCGGCCGTAGTCCTGCTCGAGCACCTGCAGCTCAGCCTGTATGGGTACGTTCTCCTCACGGAAAAGACGCTTGCGGTTGCGGATGACACGCATCATGATGCCATAGTCGCGGCTGCCGTCGAGCTGCGCGGCCAGGGGATGGTCCAGCAGCCTGCTGTCGAGACGGTCGCTGCGACGCGATACCTCGGGCTCTATCTCTTTCACAAAAGTGTTGAAGGCCTCGGCATACTCTTTCCGGTCGGTATGACAGTTCATGCGTATGTACCGCCAGGCCAGGTCCTCCTCCAGCACGAAGGCCAGCTCGCTGCGGTCGGCCAGCCACCGCTCCAGTGCCTCCATGTCGCCGACCGGCCGCGACTCCAGCTCATCAAACCAGGGACGCACATCCTCCCACGAGGTGATCTTCAGCTCCGCCGGCAGATAATGACGCTCCAGCCGGACAACCTTGAAAGTTTTTCCGTCGTTCGATCGCATACTGAAAAATTTGGATGTTTATTAAAACCGGCCCCGGGAAAGGTTCAAAGGATTCACCCTCACCACTCACCACTCACCACTCACCACTCACCACTCACCACTCACCACTCATCACTCATCACTCATTACTCATCACTCACTACTCATCTCTCACAACTCCCACCCCGGCACCACACACTTCTCACTCCGTTCTTCCAGCACCTTCTTCCACTCCGTCAGACTGCGGATCATTACCTGTGAGTCCTCCGCGTGGCAGGTGAGGCAGGCGCCGACGGTGAGGATGCGTTGCTGCTCTTCCGCTGAAAAAGGCCGCACGTTGCTGCGTGTGGAGACCGTGCCGCGGCGGCTCTGCAGGAAGCCTGTCCAGGCATCCTCCGGCAGGGTGTCCTGCGGCATAGCGGCATACTGCGGCACGAAGGTCCAGCGGCCGGTACCCCCGCCGGTATGGTAGGTGAGGGAGCCCTTGCCGAGGCCCAGCGCCTGCGGGTCGTTGTGGCAG
>CAZYQV010000367.1:0-2521 GCA_964649775.1 uncultured Rikenellaceae bacterium | reverse complement strand
CTTCGTGGGTTGGAGGTCTTTCAGTTGTTTCTGGTAGTCCATAGGAAATTTTGATTTTTGAATTATGAATTATGAATTTTGATTTATGATTGATTTGATCGGGTTTCACGCAGAGTACGCAAAGGATTTCCGCAATGGCCGCGAAGGTCACAGGTTGTTTACAATGCGGTGAATGCCATCTTTCAGAATTTTCATATTAAAATTTATAAGTAATGCCAGTTTCAGTCCGGAAAGTTTCAGATAGGTCAGAGTTTGAGCAAAGTGTACAGGTGCCAGCGCCTCGACGGATTTGATTTCTATGATAACCTTCTCTTCGACCAGGATATCGATCCTGTACCCCACTTCCATTTTTATGTCTTTATATACAAAAGGCATGGGCACCTGCTGTCTTACCCTTAATCCCATCTCCTTGAGGTCGAAAGCAAGTGCATTCTCATAAGCCGACTCCAGGAGACCCGGTCCGATATTCTTATGGATCTCCATGGCTGCACCTATGATCTTATATGACAATTCATTTTCCGTCATAACCCTTTGCGTCCTTTGCTTTTCTTAGCGTCCTTTGCGTGAACTCTTCTATGCATAGGCCTGGGGGATATATTTCTCCAGTTTTTGTTCTGCGAAGACGGGTTCGAAGCGTGTGAAGCGCTGCAGGCCGTCGACCAGGGGCACCGAGGGCCAGTCGTTGCCGATGAGGGGCCTTACATAGTCGAGGAACCCGTCGGTGACGTCGATGCGGTTCTCTGCGATCCATTGTTCCGGGAAGGTACGTTCGGAGAGGGCCACCTTCTCGAGGGGCACCTTGTCGTACCGCACGGTGTAGATGGGGCCCGCTTCCCTGAGGATGGTCGCCATCCAGCCGTTGCCTTCGTGCAGGGCTATCTCCACGGCTTTCTTTCCTACCTGATAGGCTTCGTCAAGGTCGGTGACGGAGGCATAGATGGCTGTGTCGCGCTGGTCGGTCCCCGGCACCTGGCCGCGGGCCGCCCCGCGGGCCTTCAGTCCTTTTTCGTTGAGGTAGTTGATGATGGTCTGGTAGACAGATATCTTCGTGGCGCCGAAGTTGGTATGTCCGAAAGAGTCTTTCACGTCGCCCAGGTCGCCTACGTCGAACCCTTCGCTCACCACCACCAGGCAGTGGCCGTCGCGTTTGAGCTGGTCGTTGACGTTGTCGGCCAGCTCGGGCAGCGATACCTTCGACTCGGCCATATAGATCTGCAGGGGTGTCTCCCGGCCGGGGTCGGCCAGGCGTGCGGCGGCAGGGATGTAGCCGATCTTACGGCCCATGGCTTGCAGCACCAGCACGGGGTCGGCCGGCGACGAACCGCGGTTCTCCTCCATGGCATTCTGAACGATATGGCTCCAGTAGCGGGCCACGCTGCCATAACCGGGGGTGTGGTCGATGAGTTTGAACTCGCTGTCGCCGACATCGTTGTCGATGGTCTTGGGCACGCCCACGGCCACCACGTCGAGACCCTGTTCGCGGCATATCTCACTCACCTTCCAGGCGGTGTGCTGCGAGTCGTTGCCGCCGATATAAAAGAAGTAACCGATGTTGTGAGCCCGGAACACCTCGACGATGCGGGCGAAATCATCCGTCTGATGGTCTTTCAGCTTGTAACGGCAGGTGCCGATGCTGCCGGCGGCAGGCGTGTTCTTCAGCAGGGCGATCTCCTCCTCTTTTTGGGCCGAGAGGTCGAGGAGCTCTTCTTTCAAAACTCCCTCGATGCCATGCCAGCCGGCATACAGGGTGCCGAAAGTGGAGGGATAGGCCTTGCAGGCATCAATGATGCCCCGCAGCGAGTTGTTGATCACCGGAGAGGGTCCTCCGGACTGGGCGATGATGACGTTCTTCATAGTTGAAAAGTTGAAAAGTTGAGAGATCGAAAAGTCTAAAAGGTCAAACTTTTAAACCTCAAGCTTCCTAAACGCCTGAATAGGCGTTAAACCCTCCGTCGATGGGGATGGTGGTGCCGGTGACGAAGCTGGCCATGCCGGAGAGCAGGAAGGCGACGGTGCCGTGGATCTCTTCATAGTCGCCGAAACGCCCCATGGGGGTGTTGTTGAGGATTTTCTTTCCCCGCGACGACAGCTCACCTGTCTTCTCGTCATACAGCAGGAAACGGTTCTGCTCGCCGACGAAGAAACCCGGGGCCACGGCGTTGACCCGTATGTTCTGTTTGGCCAGGTGGACGGCCAGCCACTCGGTGAGGTTGGTGACGGCAGCCTTGGCGGCCGAATAGGCTCCCACGCGGGTGAGGGGGTGGTAGGCGCTCATCGAGGAGAAGTTGACCACCGCGCCGCTGCCTTTCTCCAGCATGTCGCGCGTGAAGACCAGTGTGGGCAGCAGCGTGCCCGAGATGTTGAGGTCGAAGACCCAGCGGAACCCCTCGATGTCAAGACCGTAGATAGAGCGCTGCAGCTCCTCTTCGGTGACCTTCTCAAGCATCTCCACGTCAGTGGTGCCTTTGGGTGAGTTGCCGCCGGCGGCATTGATCAGGAAGTCCACTCTCCCAAACTCCTC
>CAZYQV010000366.1:0-3257 GCA_964649775.1 uncultured Rikenellaceae bacterium | reverse complement strand
GCGATGAAGCCCCGCCTTCGCACAAGGCTACGGCGGGTAAAAGATGAGGCGATTAGGCGAGCTTAACTCGATACTCGATACTCAAAACTCGAAACTTTGAACATTTTGGATATTGGAATTTGGGATTTGAGTATTGGAATTTGCCGGGGAGAGACGCGTGTGGGTTTGATGGGATTACCACATCGGCTTCCGCCGTCGCTCCTCCTGTGTCGGAGCTATGGCGGACAAAGCCTCCTCGCAACGTCCGGCTAACTCGAAGCTTGATGCTCGAAGGGTTGAAAGGTTGAAAAGCATCAGGTGGGAGTGACGGCCGCGAAGGGGCGGAAGAAAGGAGGGCCGGGCGAAGCATAAAGGGTGTTAAGAACAACCAAGTCCTGAAGGGGCTGTGAAATGTGAACGGTGAATTTTCCTTTTTATATAGCGAGGCGTTATCTGGTGGCGCGGAAGTCGCACAACGTGATCAACCTGATCTCCGGCATCTCGGTGACCGGGGTGATGACGGGTACGATGGCGCTGGTGATCATCCTCTCAGCCTTCAACGGCTTCGACCATCTGGTACATTCTCTTTTCAACGCTTTCGATCCCGACCTGAAGATCACGCCTGTCGCGGGCAAGACGTTTCCCGACACGCTGCCTTCGCTGCAACAGGTGGCTGCTTTGTCTGAGGTGATGTACACCACCGGCGTGGTGGAGGAGAACGCTTTGCTGCAGTACGGCGACAGGCAGTACATTGCCACGGTGAAGGGTGTGGGTGATGCCTACACGAAGATGAGCGGTATCGACACGATGATCGTCGACGGCTCCTTCGTGCTTCATCAGAAAGGGGCTCCCATGGCTGTGGTGGGGCAGGGCATCGCCTCGAACCTGGGCATAGGGCTGCATTTCATCACCCCTATCAAGATCTACGTGCCGCGGCGCGGGGAGCGGGTGTCGCTCGACCCCGGGAAAGCGTTCAACAAGAGTTATATCTTCCCTGCCGGCGTCTTTGCCATCCAGCAGGACTTCGACCTGAAGTACATGATCGTGCCCCTCGCCTTCGCGCGGCGCCTTTTCGGCTATGACCACGAGCTGTCGGCGGTGGAGGTCAAGCTGCGGCCGGGGGCGGAGGTGAAGAGAGTACAGGAGAAGATCAGCCGTCTGCTGGGTCCTTCTTTCCGGGTGAAGGACCGTTATGAGCAGCAGGCCCTCCTCTACCGCATCATGAAGACGGAGAAATGGGCTATCTTCCTTATCCTCACCTTCATCCTGATCATCGCCTCCTTTAACATCATCGGCTCGTTGTCGATGCTGATCATCGAGAAGCAGGAGGACATGGCGACGCTGCGCAGTCTGGGGGCGGGGGTGCCGGTGTTGCGGCGTATCTTCCTGCTGGAGGGCTGGATGATCACCGTGGCGGGTGCTGTGGCGGGGGTGGTGCTGGGGTTGCTGGTGTGCTGGGTGCAGCTGCAGTTCGGTGTGGTGAAGATCCCGGGGAGTGGCTCTTTTGTGATCGACACCTACCCCATCGTCATCAGGATGGGGGATGTGGCGGTGGTGTTCGTGACGGTGCTGGCCATAGGCTATGTGGCTGCGTGGTATCCGGTGAGGATGATGATAAGGGAAGGGTGAAGCTTGTAGCTCGATGCGCGATGCTTGAAGCTCGAAGAGTCGAAGGTTCTAAGAGTTGAAAGGGCTATAACCTCAAACGTGGCGCAGCCACACCAAACCTCGAACGCCTGCGCAGCAGGCACCAAACATCCCTGCCTACCTCCCGCCAGGGAGGCAGGCAGGCCACGTCGGCTTCCGCCGTCGCTCCTCCTGCGTCGGAGCTATGGCGGACAAAGCCTCCTCGCAAAGTCCGGCTCACTCGCAACTCGCAACTCGATACTCAAAACTCAAAACTACGAACCACGAACCACGAACCACGAACTACGAACCCGCAACTAAAATTTGCATATTCCATCTTTTTATTTTATTTTTGATTAGAAATTAATCATATTTGTGATTATAATATAGTCATTATGAAAAAAACAGACAAGGTTTCCGGAAAAAAAAGTGAGAATTTTTTCAGTTCGAACATCAAGTTCCTGCGCCGGCGCCGGGGCAGGACGCAGGATGATGTGGCTTTTGCGCTGGGGATGAAGCGTTCGACGCTGAGTGGTTATGAGAACCGGGTGGCGGAGCCGGGGATGGATGTGTTGCTGGCTTTTTCGGATTACTGCCGCATTGCGGTGGACACGTTGCTGAAGGTGGATCTCTCCGCCTTGTCGGAGAGTCAGCTCTCGCAGCTGGAGCGCGGCGCGGATGTGTATATCCGCGGCAGCAATCTGCGGGTGCTGGCCACGACGGTGGATCCGGACAATGAGGAGAACATCGAGCTGGTGCCCGAGCGGGCCAAGGCGGGGTATCGCACCGGCTATGCCGATCCGGAGTTCATCGGTCAGCTGCCGGCCTTCCAGCTGCCTTTCCTCTCGCCGGGTCGCAAGTACCGCACCTTCCAGATCACCGGCGACTCGATGCTGCCCATCCCCGACGGGGCGTGGGTGACGGGGGAATATGTGCAGGACTGGTCAGCCATCGTCTCGGGACAGGCATATATCGTCTTCACCCTCGACGACGGCATCGTCTTCAAGGTTGCGGAGAACCTTCTGGAGCAGGAGCACAAGCTGCGCCTCTACTCCCTCAACCCCGTCTATGAGCCGTACGATGTGGATGTGCGCGACATCCGCGAGGTATGGAAGTTTGTCCATTACATCAGCTCCGAGCTGCCCGACCCCGTCATCCCCGAGAAACAGGTGATGTCGATGATCGCCCGCCTGAAGCAGGATGTCGACCGTCTCAAGAGAAGGTCGGGGGCTTACTGACCAATGTTGAACATGCTTCTTTATCCGTTTTTCGCCGGAATTCTTTATCTTGAGTGCGTAAAAGCATTTTAACCTTTTCCGGATGAGTGATGCCAAAAGAGATATGCCGGGCCCCAGGGGGGCGGTTCATCCTTCACGCGACGAGATACTGAACCAGTATGAGTTCCTGCTCGATATCTCCGACACGTATCTTTCCATGATCGGCAGGGATTATACCTATCTGATCACCAATGAGGCTTTCTGCAAGGCGCACAACCTGAAAAAACAGGATGTCGTAGGCAATACACCCATGCGTATCTGGGGGCAGGAGACCTTTGATAAGATCATCAAGCCTTATCTCGACGAAAGCTTCCGCTCGAAGGAGATACGGTATACCCGCTGGTTTGATGTGCCGGGCAAGGGGGCCCGTTTTTT
>CAZYQV010000365.1:0-2690 GCA_964649775.1 uncultured Rikenellaceae bacterium | reverse complement strand
GTTCCTATGATCTCCCCCCCGCTCAGGACGTCATACCAGTTGATCGTACCGGTCCCTGAGGCCGTCAGGGTAACGGTGCCGTCGTCGTTCTGTTTTGCGGAGACATCAGCGGGTTTGGGAGCAAAATAAAGCTCTATGCTGTCTTTTTCCGTGCTGGTAAAAGTGCTGTCGTAGGCAGTCAGCGTGATATAATACTTTCCCGGCGACGCATACATATGCACCGGCGAAGTTTCCCGGGAGGTGGTTCCGTCCCCGAAATCCCACAGGCAGGAATCGATCTGTCCCAGCTTGCTGGAAGAGGTGTTCACAAAAGAGACCTCCGCGCTGCAATCCTTTGCCGAAATACCAAAATCCGCCTTGACCATGGTGCTGGGAGCTACATCCGCATAGGTGCTTTTCTCTCCTCCCACAGCAAACTCATCCAGGTAGATCACCCGCTCCGTGACATCCGTGGGCCCATCCATCCAGGGCCACTTATAGATACCTGTCTGCGGACCCCGTATCCAAAGGGCATCGTTATAACAGTTGGGGCCGTTGTAAACCACCACGGAGGTGTCGTTCTTAAAAAACTCCAGAAAACCGTCCTCATGAAAGGAGAAAACTGCATGGATGACCCAGTCGGTCCATACCCCTTTCCTGTACTTGGCCCTCCACAGCTCTTTTTCCCCTGCCGTTTCATCCGGTTTGTCCCTGTCGGGCTGCCACCGCACATACCAGTACCACTCATCGCCGTCAATGTACAGCGCCAGGGAAGGAGAGCGGCCGCCGCCGTTGCCGTGCAGCTGGAAGATCAGCTCTTCTTTGCTGTCCACGGCCCACTCCTCCGGAAAGTAACAGCTGAAGCCGATCCAGTACTCTTTCCCGTTGGGGTTGAAAAAGCTGGTGTGCGAGCCGTTATCATTCCTCTTCCCCTGCAGTTCGGTACGGTCATAATCTTCCACACCGTTCCACTGGTACTCGATCCGCATCTTCACAGCATATTTCCCGGCCCGGACAGGGGAGGTGACGATCTCCGGCTGTATCCCATCTTCCAGCTGATGATCCGTCCACCAGGTCACATCCCAGATGCTGCGGTCCAGCTTGCCGGACTCAAAGCCGTCTTTCAGAATGATCTGTGCATATACGCCGGGAAAAGAGAGGAAAAAGACCAGAAAGATCATCCCCGCTATCCGTCCTCCTCCCGCCCGTAATACGCCATCGGCAAAAAAAGAAAATACGGTTTTTTTCATTTTTTCTCTTTTTTTGGTTCAGACAATGGGTTTTCAAGACTTTTTATCTTATCAGAAGCATCCGCTTCACCACCGGCCGTCCGGTACCTTCGATCTTATAGAGATACATCCCTCCGGGAAGGTCGCCTGCGTTGAACCTCACCTCGTAGGTGCCGGCCGGTTCATATTCACGGACAAGACAGGCCACCTCAACCCCGTTGAGGTTATACACTTTCAGGGTGATCTCTCCTGCTTCCTGCAGGGTATATCTGATCGTTGTACTGCTCCGGAAGGGGTTGGGATAGTTTTGTTCCAGCACCACCCGGTCTTTCCACTCCATCCCTTCGCCGGCGGACAGCACCAGGTCTCCAAAGACCTTGAACTCGTTGATACTGCACCAGTTCCCGTCGTAGTTGCCGGCACCTGAGACCGTCAGCCTCACATAGCGGGCCTCTGTGCGGGGGAAGGTGTCCACGAACTGCAGGCGGGGATAACGGTTGTCACGGCGGTCCACCAGCAGCGAATAATCATCCTCCGCTGCTTTTTTCACCTCCACCACATAATGATACGCCCTTTCCTTATAGGGGAACAATGCCGTACGGGTGATCTCCCTGACCCCTCCCAGGTCCAGCTCGATCCACTGGGGAAAGGTCTGTTTCGACCAGTGGGATTCATGGTTGCCGTCAATGGCGTTTTCGGGAGGCCTGCCGTCCTCATAGCCCGACGCCGTGACGGTGGCCGACAAGGCATGGTTGCGGATCATGCCGAACTGTTCATCCAGCCAGGTGAACTTCTGCAGGATCCAGTCTTTCATATAGGCGATCTCCTCCTCATAAGTATCAAAAGCATATTTGTTGTTGATGCTTTTCCCCAGCACATCCCACCGTTCAAAGTTACGTACCCGCGACTCTTCCACTTCGGCAGCAAAAGAGTCTATCAGGCTGCTCAGATGACCGAAGCTGAAGAGCCCTCCGCGCAGCTCCTGCCACCGGGCACCATAAGCGTCCATGAAAGCAGGGTCTGCCATGAGCCGCTCCGGCCAGTTGATGCGGTGCCAGCCGTCGGGATCAGGATCATACACCTCTTTCAGCAACCATACATCCGTTCTCCATGAATTGTAATATTCGGCATTGCCCATCGACCGGTTGTAATCCCAGCCGGGACCCAGGTGCACTTTCTCATCTTTGTCCTTGTAAAACCAGGTGCTCTGACAAAAAGCATCCAGCTGGTTGAACGCCTCCGACAACAACATCTGATTAATAAAAGAGGGAACATCAATATAACGGGCGTATCCGTTGGCCTCATCCGTGAAAGAAGAGCTGTTGAGCGCATGCTCGAGATCATTAAAGTAAGTGGAGATATATTCAAGTTCTTCAGGCTTGATCTTCCCCGGCTTGGGATACTTGACCACGATCTCTTTCTCCGACTGCTCCAGCTTGAAATGAACCTCATCGTCTTCAAGATAACGGTTGGGGATCATCT
>CAZYQV010000364.1:0-4372 GCA_964649775.1 uncultured Rikenellaceae bacterium | reverse complement strand
GGTGACGATGTTCATCATCCAGTACATACCATATATTAAATATATGTACAGCACGCCTCCGGGCAGGTACATGGTGGCGGTGCGCGGGGTCTTCCCCCTGCTGGCGTGGCAGGCCAGGTCCTCCTCGCCGCGGTAGGCCTCGGTCTCGGTGGTCGGGAACGCTTCCGTAGTACCGTTCCCGTATTTTCTGACAATCTGCTTGCCCAGCAGCTCCGGAGCTACCTCCAGCACATCGCGGCGGAAAAAGTTGTGATCAAGACGAGAAGGAATATGGTTTGTGGTTCGTCGTTCGGGGTTCGTGGTTTGTGGTTCGTCGTTCATCGTTCAATATTCCGTTTTGTCCTCTTTTTCCTTCCATTGGGTAAAAGGGAGCAGTCTCTCCTGCAGGGGCAGGTGGCAGTGGGGCAGGCGGCGTTGCTCCGGCGGCAGGGCCAGCTCGGTGTAGATCATGGCATCGCGGAAGCCGGCCTCTGCGGCTTCGTCACGCGAGGCGGCGAAGACCACCCGGTCGATGTTGGCCCAGTAGATGGCGCCCAGGCACATGGGACACGGCTCGGCAGAAGCATAGATGACCGTGCCGCTCAGGTCGAATGTCTTCAGTTTCTCCCCTCCCTGGCGGATGACGTTCACCTCGGCATGGGCGGTGGGGTCGTTGACGAGGGTGACGCTGTTGCCGGCGCGGGCGATGATCTCGCCGTTTTTCACCAGCACCGCCCCGAAAGGCCCTCCGCCTTTCCCGACACTTTTTTCTGCCTCCCTGATCGCTTCGAGGAGGAAATGTTCATCCTGTTTGTTGGTTTTATTCATAATTATTTCCGGGTCTTTTTTCTGTTGAGACGGGAGCAACATCCTCCTCTGGAGAGAGTATGGAGGATCTCCAAAGGACAGTATAATCTATTCCAAAGATAAGAACTGCATAGAAGAAGGCGATGAAGTAGACGCCTGCCTGGGTCTCGAGGGTGTCTTCATAGAGCATGGAGAGGGCGGCGATGATGATGAAGATCACGGGGAGAAAGTACTTTTGTTTTTTCTCGAGGAAGAGGGGCAGGAAGAAAGCCGCCAGGAACCAGGCAAAGCCGAAGATCCCGTAGGTGATCCAGTAGGTGAGGTACTGGTTGTGGGCCCGCAGCTGCCAGCGTTCTGCCAGGTGTGAATGTGTTTTCCTGTAATACTCTTTATAGGCGTCCGGCACATCGCCTGTGCCGACGCCCCACCACAGGTGATCGCGGGCGATCTGCCAGCCGGCCCTGATATATACCAGGCGCTGGGTGTGGGAGTGTCCGGAGAGATCTCCTTTTTTATAGTGGTCCCTTTCCCACAGAAGCACGTAAAAATATGGATAGAGAGAAAAACGGTTGGTGAAGAGGTAGTTGGTCATGCCGTTCTCCACATTGCGGATATCATCGGCGGTCATCCGTGAGAAACCCAACGAATCTTTCCGCAGGTTTTTGGAGGTCATATAGCGGATGAGGGTGGTGGAGAGATCCTGTCCTTTCCGGTCACGGCCGTCATAGTCGAGATCACTGGCCCTGTTCCAGGCGGGGCGCAGCTCTTTCTCACACAGGTAGAGCCATACATAATGACCGTTCTCTGTCTCCTCAAGGTCGCGGGGCGGGTCATAGCGGTTGCCGTTGGCCGTGACACCTGTCTTTGCGGGCTCCGGCAGGGGATCGCGGGTGTGGTAACGGGTGGTGGCGGCGGAGATCCAGGCGGCTGTCAGCAGGACGACGGTCACCCCGAGGATGATGATAAAGTATTTCAGCATGAAACGGCGGACCGTTCTGACGAGGAAGAGGAAGGTGGTCAGGAAAAGGATCCCCAGCATGAGAAAGCCGGTGAGGCTTTTCAGGATAAAGAGGAAGACGGCCAGCCAGAGGAGGGAGAGGAGAAAGATCGTTTTTCCGGTCTTTTTCAGTGTCTTGTCATAGTTCAGCAGGTAGAGCAGCACTTCGAGGGTGACCCCCGTGATGAGGGTGAGGCGTATGTGTGAGATGAAGACAGATATCTCGCGTATGTTTTGTATCTCCATGCGGGTCCAGCCGAGGAGCACGGCTATCCCCGTCAGGGAGGCGCCCCAGAGACCTGCCAGCAGGGCTCCCAGGATGATGCGGAATTCTTTCTTTGTGAGGGGGGGAGATGTGCCGACGATGAGAGGCAGTGCCAGCAGGGGAACTTTGACAACAATATCCTTCCAGGCAAATACCATGTCGGAGGTATGGATCAGACCGATCAGGCAGAGCAGGAAGATGCTGATAAAAAGAAGAAGGCTTTTCCGTTCCCTGAGCCGTGCCGTTTTCTGCCGCAGACCGCCCTCGGCGAGCCAGTTGCCTGCCAGAATGAATGTTCCCAGGCTCATGCCGAAAGGAGAGACCGGCATGGAGAAGCCGATGAGGGCGAGGGCGCCCACATACAGGTTGCGGTGGTTCCAAATACGGTGATGCAGGAGAGCCATACGGCAAAGTTGAGAAAAAAAGATGGAATATTGGAATGTTGGAATGATGGAATAATGGAATAATGGAAAGATGGAATATTGGGGTGATGGAATATTGGAATGACGGGGTGAGGAAATGGCGGAATGGAAAGCCGGGGGAATGAGGGGAAGGCCGGAGCGCCAATCGTCAGAAAAAATGCCAAATTTACTTGTATAATGAAAAAGATTTGTATTTTTGCAGTCCACAAAAAAGCGGCTGAGGCCGTATGTAGGTGTTAATTAAAAAATTAGGGCGAAAGTGAATACGTTAAGTTACAAGACCGTATCGGCAAAAGAGGGTGAAGTACAGAAGGAGTGGTATGTGGTGGATGCAACCGACCAGGTGTTGGGGCGTCTGGCTTCCCGTGTTGCCATGATCCTGAGGGGCAAGAACAAGGCCTCTTTTACACCCCACGTGAACACGGGGGATCATGTTATCATCATCAATGCCGAGAAGGTACGGCTGACGGGTAACAAGATGCAGGACAAGAAGTACATCCGGCACACCGGTTATCCGGGAGGACAGCGGGAGATCAACCCGGCCGACCTGATGAAGAAGAACCCCATTGCCGTGGTGGAGAAAGCCGTGAAGGGCATGTTGCCGCGCACGCGCCTGGGACGGGCTATTTACAGCAAGAACCTGCATGTATATGCCGGTGCGGAGCATCCGCATGAAGCCCAGAAACCGAAAACACTGGATATTAATACAATCAAATAGTAAGCATGGAAGTAATTCAAGCCATTGGTCGTAGAAAAGCTGCTGTTGCCAGGATATATGTGACAGAAGGTAAAGGGAACATCACCATCAATAACCGGAGCCTGGATGAGTATTTTCCTTCCAGGCTGCTGCAGTATGTGGTCAAACAACCTCTTGCGCTCATGGAGGCGGAGGAGAAGTATGATATCAAGGTCGTTCTGGATGGCGGCGGCTACAAAGGACAGTCGGAAGCTTTGCGTCTGGCCATTGCCCGTGCGCTGGTGAAGATCGACGAAGAGAGCAAGCCGGCCCTGCGGGCCCAGGGTTTCCTCACGAGAGACCCGCGCGAGGTGGAAAGGAAGAAGCCCGGCCAGCCCAAGGCCCGGAAACGCTTCCAGTTCAGCAAGCGTTAGGCTGCGGAGAACGTGTTTAGTATCTAAACCGCCGGGACTCCTGTCAGAGGACTACCCGGAGGTTGACAAAACAGAATGTAAACATCAAACAAATTTAATCTCATGCGTAAAAAACTTGAATTCAAAGAACTGCTGGAGGCCGGTGTGCACTTCGGTCATCTGAAACGTAAATGGAACCCCAAGATGGCTCCCTATATCTTCATGGAGAAGAACGGGATCCACATCATCGACCTGGAGAAGACGCTGGTCAAGCTGGATGAGGCAGCCAACGCGCTGAAGCAGATCGCCAAGTCGGGTCGTAAGATCCTCTTCGTGGCCACCAAGAAGCAGGCCAAGGAGATCGTGGCCGAGCGTATCAAGCAGACCGGCATGCCGTATGTCACGGAGCGCTGGCCCGGCGGCATGCTCACCAACTTCCCCACCATCCGCAAGGCGGTGAAGAAGATGGCCACCATCGACAAGATGGCTACCGACGGCACCTTTGAGAACATGTCGAAGCGGGAGCGTCTGCAGGTGATGCGCCAGCGTGCCAAGCTGGAGAAGAACCTGGGCAGTATTGCCGACATGACGCGTCTGCCGGCAGCACTGTTCGTGGTGGATGTGATGAAGGAATACATCGCCGTGCGTGAGGCCAACCGCCTCTCGATCCCTGTCTTCGCCATGGTGGATACCAACTCCGACCCTTCCAACATCGACTTCCCCATCCCGGCCAATGACGATGCTTCCAAGTCGATCGCTCTGATCGTCGATTACCTTGCCGCCGCGATCGAGGAGGGACTCGAAGAGCGGAAG
>CAZYQV010000363.1:0-8092 GCA_964649775.1 uncultured Rikenellaceae bacterium | reverse complement strand
GTGAAAAACTCAAAAGTGATAGTGGCCGGGACCTATTCACTCAACAAACAGTACAGTTTTTCTGCCGATCTTGATCTTGTTCACGGCGGCAACCGGTGGAACACCTTTCTGAAGTTCTCGGTGAAAGGTTTTCCTTCTATCTTTTACGGGGTAGGGAACGATACCCGCAAAGAGGATGGGGTCCTGACCGACTTCAGGAATATCTCTTTTTCGCCGGGGGTGAACTACGGGTTGTCCTGCCGGAACTTTGTGGGAATAAAATATACCTTCAATAATTACACCCGCGTGGTTCCCCTTGACAGTGTCCCTGATGAGACCCCCTACCGGGAGAACGAGGGGGTCGAATCGGGCATCGGGATCCGTTATTTTTTTGATTCGCGGGATCACCGGGTGCAGACCGGGCGGGGTCTGTATCTTTTTACCTCGTTTGATATTGTCGGGAAATTTCTGGGGAGCGGGTTTGATTTCCATACCTTCACCGTCGACCTGCGGGGTTTTGTGACCCCGTGGCCCCGCGTGACGCTGGCCGGACAGCTTTACACGCGGGCACAGGGAGGGGAGGTGCCGGTGCAGTCGCTGGCCTTTGTGGGAGGTCATTCGCTCCTGAGAGGCTTTTATGCCCGTCGTTTCAGGGAGAAAAGTTCTTTTGTGCTCCAGGGGGATGTGCGCTTTCCCATATTCTGGATCATCTCGGGAGTAGCTTATGGCGGGATGGGACAGGTGGCACCCCGTTACGGAGAGATGAGGTGGAGCGGGTTCCATTATGCCGGAGGGGCGGGCCTGCGCATTATGTTCGATAAGAGATCCCGGTCGGCTGTGCGTTTTGACGTCAGCTTCTCCAACGAAGGACATACCATATACATCGGCTTCGGCGAAGCATTTTGATAGGAGGCCTGTCGAAGGATGGACGGTTTTGTAAGGCCATATTACCAAAAGGTGATTTTCATCTCTTCCTCCATAGCCATCTTTTTATCGCATTGCCGGGCCTGCTCCGGAAAATGAAAAAAAACACATATCTTTAGTGGCCAAATAAAAACAACCGGAAACATGAAGAGATCAGAATCCCGCCGGACGTTTATCAAGAAGAGTGCGGCAGCAGGTTCGGCAGCCATGATAGGGGCTGTGCTCCCCGGCTTCAGTGCGAAGAGTTACAAGAATATCCTCGGGGCCAACGACAAGCTGAGGGTGTCGGTGATGGGGGTACACTCGCGCGGCAATGCCCTGGCGCGGAATTTCTCTGCCCAGAAACAGTGTGATGTGATCCATATCTGTGATGTCGACTCGCGGTCGGCAGCCACAGCTGCCGGGGATGTGGAAAAAGTACAGGGTGCCAGGCCCGTGGTCTTCGGCGATTTTAGGAAATCACTGGAAGACAAAGATGTGGACATCATGGTGATCGCTACGCCCGACCACTGGCATGCTCCGGCGGCCCTGCTGGCCCTGCAGGCCGGCAAGCATGTATACGTTGAAAAGCCTATCAGTCATAACCCTGCCGAAGGGGAGATGCTGGTACAGGCGGTGGCGTATTACGGGAAAGCTTTGCAGCTGGGCACACAACGCAGGTCATGGCCCAATGTGGTGGCGGCGATCGAAGAAATTAAGACAGGGACGATCGGACGTCCCTATTATGCCAAATCGTGGTATAACAACAACCGGCCCTCCATCGGCACGGGCAAGGTGGTCGGCGTGCCGCAATGGCTGGACTGGGAGCTGTGGCAGGGCCCGGCGCCGCGGGAAGCCTACAAAGACAATATCGTTCATTATAACTGGCACTGGCGCTGGAACTGGGGCACCGGCGAGGCGCTTAACAACGGAACCCACATGATCGACCTGATACGCTGGGGACTGGGAGTGGACTATCCCGTGAGGGTGAGCTCCAACGGCGGGAGATACCGCTATCAAGACGACTGGGAGACACCGGACACCCAGATCATCGGCTTTGACTTTGCCGAAGGAGCCTCGTGCTCCTGGGAAGGAAGGAGCTGCAACGGGAAGAAAGTAGAAGGCACCTCCGTGGGCGTGGAGTTCTACGGGGAAAAAGGATCGATACAGATCGCCGGAGGGAATTCCTATAAAGTGTTCGACCTGGAGAGCAAGCTGGTGAAGGAGGTCAAAAGCGAGATACCTATCGATGCGCGGAACACAGTCAGTCCTGCCAGTTATCTGGATGCTTTGCATATTCAGAACCTGTTTAACAACATACTGAAAGGGGAGGAGCTAAAGGCGGATGTGCTTACCGGCCATAAGAGTACGCTGCTGGTCCAGCTGGGGAATATAGCCCTTAGGGCAGGTCATTCGCTGGATATCAACCCGGAGAATGGTCATATCCTTACAGGGGAAGAGGCCAAAAAACTGTGGGCCAGGAAATATGAGAAGGGCTGGGAAATGAAGTTCAAATCGTAAAAAAACCTTGCCGTTGACGGAGGAGGTTCTATAAAAGCCGGAAGAGAATCATGGAAAATAGTTTTCATTGGCTGGATACACTGGTTGTAGTGGTCTATTTCGTGGGGATCACCGGCTACGGGCTGTGGCTGACGCGCAGGGTGAAGAGCAGTGACGGGTATTTCCGGGGAGAGCGCAAGTTCAACAAGTGGATCATGATCGCCCAGGGGTTTGGTGCGGGCACCCATTCGGAGAACTTCGTGGCCCAGACCGGTGCCAGTTTTCAGATGGGCTTTGCCTCGATATGGTATCAGTGGAAGAACATGGTGATCACTCCTTTCTACTGGCTGATAGCCCCCTGGTACCGCCGGAGCGAACGTACCACCGTGGGAGAGATCGTCGAAGACCGTTACGGGAAGAACATGGCACTCTTCTATTCCGTCTTTGCCATCCTCTTTTTCATTTTTGCCCAGGGAGCCATGCTGAAAGGTGCCGGCAAGGTGATCTCTGTGGCGATGAACGATATGATCTCCACCGACGGGGTGGTATATGCCATGACGGCCACGTTTATTATTTACAGCTTCTTCGGCGGTCTGGTCTCGTCGGCCTACGCTACCTTCATCCAGGGCTTTATGATCATTGCCCTCTCCATCATGCTGATCCCGATGGGTCTGGACCAGGTGGGGGGCATGGGAGGGATGCGTCAGACCCTCCCCGCTGATTTTTTCCGCCTCTTCAGTCCCGAGCTGGGCATAGGATGGTTCACCATCGCCATGCTGGCTCTCAACGGGGTGATCGGCATCACGGCCCAGCCCCACATGGTCTCTATGTGTGCTACGGGCCGCACCGAACGCGACGGCCGCATAGGACAGACCTACGGCTCCTTCGTAAAACGTACCGTGACCATCGGCTGGGCATTCACCGGCCTCATCGTGGCAGCCCTCGTCATCCACAACGGCCAGAACCTCCACGACCCGGAGATGGCCTTCGGCTATGCTACGCGGGTGCTCCTCTTCCCCGGCCTGACGGGACTGATGGTCGCCTCCATCCTGGCGGCCAACATGTCGTCGGCATCCAACTTCATGGTCAACTCGGGAGCCCTCTTCACACAGAACATATACAAAGAGATCTATAAGAAAGACCATTCGGACAGGAAGCTGCTGTGGGTGGGACGTATCTCCAGCCTTGTGCTGACGCTCCTCGGCGTGCTCTTTGCCCTCTATGTGAAGAGCGTCCTCCATGCTTTTCTCTTCATCGAGACGATCGCTGCCTTCATGGGCATCATGATCTTCGGCGGCATCGTCTGGAAAAGGGCAAACCGCTATGGCGCCCTGGCGGGGGTGCTCTCGTCGTTCCTGCTGTATTATCTGCTGAATTATCTGCAGACCGGCACCCTCGAGATCGTGTATAAATGGACACCGGCGCCCTTCGGCTGGGCCATGCTGACGGGCTTTGTGGTGATGATCGCCGTAAGCCTCCTCACACGGCCGGAGAAAAAGGAAAAGATCGACTGTTTCTTTGATAATATGCTGCGGCTCTCGGATGAAGATCGTAGACGGAACGGGCAGAAACCGCTGGCAGCGGAAATGGGGCATGACCTCCTCCTGCTCGACCTGCCTTCCTGGTTCACCAGGGATCGCTGGAAAGGATTTCCTCGAAGATACAAAGAGGATATCTTGGGGTTCCTGTTTGCCTGGCTGTTCGTGGGTGGACTGATACTGCTTGCCTGGGCTATCCTGCAGATCCGCTGAGTGACGGGAAAGCACAGAGGACCTCTGCTTCCGCTGCGGCGATGACCGGTCTCTGCCGCCGGGAGAAGCAGGAGGGAATGATCCTCGTATAAGAAATTAATAATGACCAATTAAAATAAAAGAAAAATGGAAATTATCGTATCTAAGGACAAGTACGAGTTGGGCAGGAAGGCTGCTGAAAAAGGGGCGGAGCTCATTCGCAAAGCCATCGACGAAAAAGGAGAGGCCAACATCATCGTGGCCACGGGAGCATCCCAGTTTGAGATGCTGGCCGAACTGGTGAAACAGGATGTGGACTGGACGAAGGTGACCGGTTTTCATCTGGATGAGTATGTGGATATGCCGGTGACCCACCCTGCCTCCTTCCGGAAGTATCTCAAAGAGCGCTTTGTGGACAAGGTGCCACTGAAGGAGTTTTACTATGTGAACGGAGATACCGGTGATCCGCAGGCCGAATGTGACCGTCTGGGCAGGATCATCCGCGAAAAGCCCATCGATGTGGCGTTCATCGGTATCGGTGAGAACGGCCACCTGGCCTTCAACGACCCGCCGGCAGATTTTGAGACGGAGGAACCCTACCTTGTCGTGAACCTCGACGAGGCCTGCCGGAAACAACAGCTCGGCGAAGGATGGTTCCCCACGCTGGAAGATGTACCGGAGAGGGCGATCAGCATGTCGATAAAGCAGATCCTGAAATCAAAAAATATTATCTGCAGCGTGCCCGACGAGCGGAAAGCCAAAGCGGTGCAGGGGACGGTGAAGTCGGAGATCACCCCCATGATCCCGGGGACCGCCCTGCAGAAACATCCCGCCACCTGGCTGTACCTCGATGAAGCATCTGCTTCGCTTCTATAGGACATTAATAAAAAAAAAGGGCGGATGGCGGAGCGCAGCTCATTCACCGGTTGGATGATGAGGATATCTTTGTGGGGGGTGATGATGTTCCTGGTGGTGGCGTGTGCCCGGAGAGGAGAGATGCCGGAGAAAGAGGAGGCGGTGTCTGCCGGCCGCCAGGAGAGCGGTCGCCTTCCCGACCTCTCGTGGTTCCCTTCGCGCATGCATGCTTTTGTCTGGCGTAACTGGGAGTCCGTCCCGGCGGAGAGAATGGCAAAGGTGCTGAACACCTCTCCCGGGAATATCCGGAAGACAGGCCTGTCGATGGGACTGCCGTCGCAGAAGGTGCCGGGTGACCTGTTTGAGAAAAGAGGATATATCTCCCTGATCCGCCGGAACTGGCATCTGCTCAGCTATGAGCAGCTGCTGGTATTGCTGGATGTTACGTCGAAGCAGCTGGATGAGACCCTGCGCGACGATGATTTTCTCTCGCATAAGCTCGGGGGGATGCGGCCGCTGTGTACGGAGCTGAAATATGTCCCGCCCGACAGGCGGACGAAGAAACGTTGTGCGGAGATAAAGACTACCGTTGAACAGATCTTCGGAAAAGAAATGAAAAAGCCCGGCGAGGAGCGTTTTGCTTTTGTCGGGAAGTTATCGGCGGTACGGGAAGACCCGCCGGCGCCGCCGGCAGCGAAGGAAAAAGATGATGAGGCGATCCGTTTCGTCTATTCCTATTTTGCACCTTTCGGCGATCCGCTCCTCCATCCTGAGCCGGATCCTTTCCCGGAGGACCTGCTGCAACGCCTGCAGCAGGAGGGTGTCAACGGTGTGTGGCTCCACGTGACCCTTCACCAGCTGACGGCCAGCAAGATCTTCCCAGAGTTGGGAGAAGGTCATGAGATACGCCTGAAGAACCTGAGGGAGCTGGCGAAACGCACGCAGAAATACGGGATAAGGATCTATCTCTATATGAACGAGCCCCGGGCCATGCCTCCCTCTTTCTTTAAAAATCATGAAGAGATAAAAGGTGTGGAGGAAAGGGGACTCCGGACGATGTGTACGAGCGTGCCGCAGGTGCAGCAGTGGATGAGAGAGTCGCTGGCACACATCTTCTCCACCATCCCCGAACTGGGAGGGGTTTTCACCATCACCATGTCGGAGAACCTTACCTCCTGCTGGTCGCATCAGCACGGGGAGAAATGTCCGCGCTGCTCAAAGCGTGTGCCGGCGGAGGTGATCGCCGAAGTGAACAGGGTCATCGCCGAAGGGGTATGGCAGGGCAACCCCCGGGCAAAAGTGATCGTATGGGACTGGGGATGGCCCGACGGCGTATCCTGGGGGAAAAACCGCTGGGCCGACGATATCCTGGAACGTATTCCGGACAACGTGTACCACATGAGCGTGAGCGAATGGGGAAAGCCTGTGCATCGCGGAGGGATAGACACAAAAGTCGGAGAATATTCCATGTCGGTGGTGGGGCCCGGGCCCCGCGCCCTGCATCTGTGGGATCTTGCCGCCAGAAGAGGACTGAAGACCATCGCCAAGGTGCAGGTGAACAATACCTGGGAGCTCTCGGCGATCCCTTACCTCCCCGTCATGAACCTCGTGGCCGAACATATCAGCAATCTGCGTAGAGCGGATGTGGACGGGTATATGCTGAGCTGGTCGCTCGGAGGGTATCCGTCGCCCAACATGAAGCTGGTCAAATATCTTCAGGAAGATCCTTCCCTGAGCCCTGACGAGGCACTCAGGGAAGTGGCGGTAATGCGGTACGGGGAGAAGGCGGCTGCGCCGGCGCTGGAAGCCTGGTCGTCGTTCAGCACGGCCTTCACGGAGTTTCCTTACGGTCTGAATATCTACCTGCCGCCTTTGCAGGTGGGAGCGGCCAACCCCCTTTACCGTTCTCCGACGGGCCTGAAGGCCACCATGATCGGCTTCCCTTATGACGATCTGGAAAACTGGCGAAAGGTCTATCCCCCGGAGGTGCTGGGACGACAGTTTGAGAAACTGGCGGAGAAATGGGCAGGGGGACTTCCATATTTTGAGCAGGCGGTCGCCCTTGCGGAGACAGAAGAACAAAAAGAGCATGCAACCGTGGATCACCGCTTTGCGGAAGTGGCATGGAACCACTTTAAGAGTGTGGCGGACCAGATACAATTCATCATTGCCCGGGACAAAGTGTTGTCGGATACCTTGAGCGAGGCTGCGTTGCAGCAGCAGATGCATTCCCTCGAAGAGATCGTGAAGAGGGAAAAGGAGCTGGCTATACAGATGTATTCCCTGAGCAAGGCCGACTCGCGCATCGGCTTCGAAGCCTCCAACCATTACTATTACCTGCCGCTGGATTTTGTGGAGAAGGTGCTGAACTGTGAATATGTCCTGAAGCAGTGAATAGGCAGTCACCCTTTTCCCCGCTGACCCTCAAACTCCATTTGCTGGTCTTCTGTAAATTTATTATCTTGCAACAGCAAAGACGTTTATATGCCTGCGATCAAGAAATATAAAAAGCTTTTCGTGCACCATCTCTTCGAGTGCTGGATCTTCTAGGCATTTGCTCCCGTGCGGCCTTCCTGCCGCTGCTTGTCTTCTGTTTATTCCTTTATGTTTTTTCGTTCCCTTTGGTTTATGAAAGGTTTGATCTTCGATATTAAACGCTACGCTGTCCATGACGGTCCCGGTATCCGGACGACCCTCTTTTTCAAGGGGTGCCCATTGTCGTGCTGGTGGTGTCACAACCCCGAAGGCATCCGGAAAGAGCCTGAGGAGGTGGTGACGGTTCATAAGATGGAGGGGAAAGATTTTCCGGTGACAGAGATCGTCGGCAGGTGGATGAGCGTTGATGAGGTAATGCACGAGATCAACAAAGAGAGGACCTTCATGGAAGAGTCGGAGGGAGGTGTCACTTTTTCCGGCGGGGAGCCGCTGTGGCAGGCCGCTTTCCTCGAGGACCTTTTGCTGGCCTGTAAACGCGAAGGATACCATACCGCCGTCGACACGACAGGACACACCTCCCGCAACAACCTGCAAAAAATCCTCGGGCTTACCGATATCTTTCTGTATGATGTAAAACACATGAATGATGCCCGGCATATGGAATATACCGGTGTCTCCAACCGGCTGAT
>CAZYQV010000362.1:0-3776 GCA_964649775.1 uncultured Rikenellaceae bacterium | reverse complement strand
TACCCTGAGGATATCCGCCCCTTCGAGGAGGGCTAGAGTATGCAGGACGATCGTGCCGGTGAGGGCTTCGCCCGGGGAGGTGCCCAGCAGCTACCATATCATCGACTTACGTGAGACACCCACCATCACCGGCAGTCCTGTCTCGCGGAAAGCCTGCAGCCCTTTCAGCAGCTGATAGTTGTGTTCCAGTGTCTTGCCGAAGCCGAAGCCGGGATCCAGCACCACATTGGTCACCCCCAGCTCACTGAGCAGGTCGATCTTTTTTGAAAAGATGGTGAGGATCTCCTGCACCACATTTCCGTAATGAGGGTCCTCCTGCATCGTCGCGGGGGTCCCCTGCATGTGCATCATCACATACGCCACCTGCAACTCTGCCACTGTGCGGAACATACCGCTGTCCATATCACCGCCCGAGATATCGTTGATCATCGCCACGCCATATCCTTCTACAGCCTTCCGTGCCACGGAGGCCCGGTACGTATCTACCGACACGGGTATCTGGGGCACATGTTTTTGTGCCAGACGAAGGGCTTTCTCCAGACGGCGCCACTCCTCCTCCTCCGGCACGGGAGCTGCTCCCGGCCGCGAAGAGAAGGCTCCCACATCAATGATGTCCGCCCCACCGGAAGCCATCTGCTCCAGGCGGCCGGCGATCTCCCGCTCGTCAAGGTAATTCCCTCCGTCATAAAAAGAGTCGGGCGTGACATTGAGGATCCCCGCCACCAGCGGCGGCGACGTCTCGTATAACCTGCCGCCCAGGACAAGCGTGTTCTTTTGAGGAAATGATGTATCTTTATCCATTGAAAAAACTGTTTGGATGATAAAAATACGGCAGAGATCTGTTAACCCCAAACATTTACCAGAAAATGAGCTTTATTGTTATAGAGGGTCTTGACGGATCCGGTAAATCCACCCAGCTGAGGATGTTACGACAACACCTGTCGGAACGATCCGCCGACTATTTTTTTCTGCATTTCCCCCGCACCGACGCACCCGTCTTCGGGGAGATGATCGCACGTTTTCTGCGGGGGGACCTGGGCAGGATAGAGGATGTAGACCCATACCTTGTGGCCCTGCTCTATGCCGGCGACCGCAGGGATGCGGCAGAGATGATCCGCAGTGAACAACAGAAAAGAGGGCTCGTCCTCGTCGACCGGTATGTCTATTCCAATATTGCTTTCCAGTGTGCCAAGCTAAAAGATCCTGCCGAACAGGAGAAGCTGCGTGACTGGATCCTCTTCATGGAATATGAACATTTCCGCATCCCCCGCCCCGACCTCAATCTTTTCCTGGATGTTCCTTTCGCCTTCACAGCCCAACAGCTTACACGGGGACGGAAAGGAACAGAAAGAGACTACCTGCACGGCCGCCAGGACATCCATGAGGAAAACCTCCGCTTTCAGGAAAAAGTGCGGGAAATATATCTCAGTTATGCTGCCGTAATGGACGACTGTGTCACCATAACCTGTTACGATGACAAGGGAGCGATGCTGCCGGAAGATGAGATCTTCAAAAACATCCTCGACATCCTGGAACAGCGAAAAATGATATGAGAGGATAACACCTTCCTCTCCGGGGCTGCTGTACCCCCGGACACCCCATTCACATCCGCTACTGCAAAGAATCAGGAAAAACAATGAAGATGTTTCGAAAAAACAGAGGAGCCGTACTTAACGAATTTGTCGTGCTCATCATCCGTCTTTCCGTTCTGCTGGTTTTTTACACCCTCTTTCGTCTCCTCTTCTATCTCTTCAACAGAGATATCTTTTCCGACATCCCTCCCCGGGAAATGCTGAACATATTTTACGGAGGAGTTAGATTCGATATCAGTGCCATCGTCTACCTGAACATGCTCTACGTCTTTTTCTATATGTTGCCTTTCCCCCCGGCTTTCAAGCTGGGGCGGGGGTATCAGACCTTTCTGAAAACCCTTTTCCTGATACTCAACGGCATCGGGTTTGCCCTGAACTCCATCGACATCATCTTTTACCGTTTTATCATGAAACGGACCACATACAATGTCAGGGATATCTTTGCAAACGACAACAACATGTGGCAACTCTCCCGGCAATTTCTTTTCGATTTCTGGTATATCTTTCTCATCTTCCTCGTGATGCTTTTCCTGCTGGGTTATATGTATTCATTCTTCAAACCCAGGCCACACCGGTTCGGAAAGCACATTTACTACGTGCTTGTCTCCGTGGTCCTTCTGGCATTGCTGGGGGGACTCGCCGTGGCCGGCGCCCGGGGAGGCTTCCGCCACAGCACGCGTCCCATCACCCTGAACAATGCAGGAAAATATGTGAGCAAGCCCGATCACATGGCCCTCGTGCTGAACACTCCTTTCTGCGTTATCAGGACATGGGGGAACAAGACTTATGAGCACAAGGATTATTTCAAAAATGAAGAAGAGCTGAATGCCGTCTTCAACCCCGTGGTGAAGAGAGACACTTCGCTGGTCATGAAAAAGAAGAACGTGGTCATCTTCATTCTGGAGAGTTTTAACCGGGAATATATCGGAGCGCTGAACCATGATCTGGACAGCGGCAGGTACAGGGGATTCACCCCGTTCCTTGACTCCCTGATCGGGGAAGGCTGGATCTTCACCCACGCTTATGCCAACGGCCGGAAATCCATCGATGCCATGCCCTCCATCATCGCCAGCATCCCCTCACTTGTACTGCCTTATGTGATCTCCGAATACTCCACGAACCACATCAACAGTCTGGCCAGTCTGCTGGACAAAAAAGGCTATGAGACCGCTTTCTTTCACGGGGCTCCCAACGGCTCGATGGGTTTTGAAAGTTTTTCCAGGCTCGCCGGCTTCCGCCATTACTACGGCAAGACCGAATACAACAACGACGCTGATTTTGACGGTATATGGGGCATCTGGGATCACAAGTTCTTCCCTTTCTTTGCAAACACCATGAACTCGATGAAGCAGCCCTTCTTCACGGTCCTGTTCTCGGTCTCATCCCACCATCCTTTCAATGTACCCAAAGAGTTTGAGGGCAAATATCCGGAAGGATACCTGCCCATACATAAATGTATCGGATATACGGACGATGCTTTGCGGAATTTCTTCAGGATGGCGCGAAAGATGCCGTGGTATCATAATACGATCTTTGTCTTCACGGCCGATCACAGCACCATCTCCCATTTCCGCGAATCCAAGACCAACCTGGGACAGTTTGCTATCCCTATTCTTTTTTACGCTCCCGGCGACACTCTCCTCAGCAGGAGAAGGGACGACAGGCTCGCCCAACAGACAGACATCATGCCCACACTGCTCGGCTATCTGAACTACAATGCCGATTATCTTGCTTTCGGAACCGACCTGACACAACCGGAGAGAAGGATCGGGGTCATCAACTCCATTGAAGGGAACTATCAGTATATCACTGACAAATATGTACTCTATTTCGACGGCGAAAAGATCACCGGAGTCTATGACTATCATAAAGATCATTATTTGAGGGTCAACCTGAAAGACTCTGTGGATTACAAAAGATATGAGCTGGAGGTGAAAGCCATCGTTCAACAGTACAACAACAGGATGCTGGAAGACCGCCTGCTCCCCGGCCGCTGATGACCTTTCCGCCGTCAGCATCAGGATATGACAAAAATCCTTTGCCGGCTGCATACCGGATCGTTATCTTCATCACAAAAAAAGATCCATGAGGCTCATTCTTTCCTTCATCCGGATCCTCTCGGGGATGGTATTTATCTTTTCGGGTTTTGTCAAAGGCATTGACCTGACCGGGTCCGCCATAAAA
>CAZYQV010000361.1:0-5207 GCA_964649775.1 uncultured Rikenellaceae bacterium | reverse complement strand
GGCGGCTCCTCGGATGCTGCTTTCACCCTCAGGGCACTCAATGATCTCTTCGGCCTGGATGCAGCAGAGAAAGATCTCCGGACAATGGCACTCTCGCTGGGCAGTGACGCTCCTTTTTTTCTGATGAACCGTCCGGCGCTGGCCACAGGCCGCGGAGAACGGCTCACCCCTCTCTCCCTCTCCCTGGCAGGATGGCACCTGCTGATCATCTACCCCGCACTCCATCTCGACACCGCCGGCATGTTCCGCCGCATCACACCCCGTGACGAAGGAGCCTCCCTGCGTGAGATCATCTCCCTCCCGCCGGAACAATGGCGCGACACCCTTCGCAATGATTTTGAGAGAACAGCAGGAGAGCTCCATCCCGTCATCACGGAGATACTGGTACGGCTGTATGATGCCGGCGCCCTGTATGCTTCCCTCTCGGGCAGCGGCTCGGCCGTATACGGCCTCTTCCGCAATGACCCCCCCCCGTTGGCATGGCCCGACGATTATATGATCTGGCAGGAAAGCATAAAAGTATAAAGGTCAAAAAAATCCTCCTTCGTCACTCATCTTTCTTTTTCTTTTTTCTCCAAAAAGAGCAGCGCCTGACCTTTGGTCACACGTTCTCCCTCTTTCACCAGCACATCTTTCACCACCCCGTCGAGGGGTGCCAGCACGCGGTTCTTCATCTTCATGGCCTCCAGGATCACGAGCTTGTCACCTTTCCTCACTTTCTGGCCCGTCTTCACATACACCTTCGCGATCGTCCCCGGGATAAAAGCTGTCGGGACATACTCATCCGGCCGTACGTAAGGAGGTTTTTTCTCAAAATTGTCGGGCAGCCACGTCTTGTAATCCGTTCCGTCGACGTGGAGGGTCACTTTCTCTTTTTTCTCTTTCTGTGGTTCCGTCATGATCGTTAAGCGGTTAAAAGGGTGGCAGACCATGTTTCTTTTTCGGTCCTGCGACCGATTTCCTTTCCGACACCTCGATGGCATGGAGCAGGCGTTTGCGGGTCTCTGCCGGCTCGATCACCGCATCGATATATCCTTTTGCTGCGGCCACATACGGGTTGGCAAATTTCGACTTGTACTCTTTCACCTTCTGTCTCCGCATTTTCTCCGGATCGTCCGCCTCTTTGATCTCTTTGCGGAAGATGATATTGGCCGCCCCTTCCGGACCCATCACGGCGATCTCTGCCGAGGGCCAGGCAAACACGAAATCGGCCCGCAGATGCCGGGAGCTCATGGCAATATATCCGCCACCGTAGGCTTTCCGGATGATCACGGTCATCTTGGGCACGGTAGCCTCGCTGTAGGCATACAGCACCTTGGCGCCGTGACGTATCACGCCGGCATGCTCCTGGTCGACGCCGGGCAGGTAGCCGGGCAGGTCGACGAAGGTGACGATGGGTATGTTAAAGGCATCACAGTAACGGATGAAGCTGGCGGCTTTGTCTGAAGAGTCGACGTCGAGCACCCCCGCCAGGTAGAGAGGCTGGTTGGCCACGAAGCCTATGGTGCGACCGCCCATGCGGCCGAAGCCGATCACCAGGTTGCGGGCCCAGCCCTCCTGTATCTCAAAGAAATCGGAGTCATCCACCACCGCCCGTATCACATCCCGCACGTCGTACGGCAACTTGGGGTCCTCCGGGACGATGTCCTCGATCCTGAAATCCCTCCTGGGTGATTTCCGCTCCGTTACCTGCGGTTTCTCGTCGTTGCTCCAGGGGATGAAGGAGAGCAGTTTGTGGATCTGCATGAAACACTCTTTCTCGTTCTTCGCAAAGAAATGGGCATTCCCTGTGATGGTGGAGTGCACTTTGGCTCCTCCCAGCTCTTCCATCGAGATGTCCTCCCCCAGGACGGTCCTGATCACCTCGGGGCCGGTGATAAACATCTTGGAGATGTTGTCCACCACAAAGACGAAATCGGTGAGCGCCGGGGAGTAGACAGCGCCGCCGGCGCAGGGGCCCAGGATGACCGAGATCTGGGGGATGACCCCCGAGGCGAGGGTGTTACGGAAGAAGATCTCCCCATAGCCGGCCAGCGAGTTGACCCCCTCCTGTATGCGGGCGCCACCCGAATCGTTGATGCCTATCAGGGGCATGCGCATCTTCAGCGCATGATCCATGATCTTGGTGATCTTACGGCTGTGCATCAGCCCCAGCGACCCGCCCGCCACGGTGAAGTCCTGTGCGAAGACTGCCACCGGCCGGCCGTGGATTGTGCCGGTGCCGACGATGACCCCGTCGCCGTGCAACACCTTCTTGTCCATATCAAAATCGCGCGCCTCGTGCTCGACAAACAGGTCGTACTCATTGAAAGAGTTCTTGTCCAGCAGCGCCACGATGCGCTCACGGGCCGTCAGCTTGCCCATGGCCATCTGTTTCTGCACCGCACGTTCGTCCCCTCCGCGCAACACCTCCTCGCGGCGTTTTTTCAGCTCCTGTATTTTTCTTTTCAATCCCATGGTCTGATGTTTTTTGTGTGGTTGTATGGTTTTGCAACATTACGAAATCCCCCGTAATCCGCAAAGGCTATCCGGGCAAAAGTGGAGGATACAGACCATACTCCTCTCATCTCCCGGCAGATACAATATCTTACTTGGGAGTCATGAAAAATAGGACCGTTGCGATGACCGCAAAGATGATGTTCGGCAGCCAGGAAGCCAGCAGGGGGCTCATCGTACCGCCGATGGCAAACTGGCTGGAGAACTGCATGAAGAAGATATAGGCAAAGCTGAGAGCGATGCCGAAGCCTATCTGCATGCCGATACCCCCTTTCATCTTGCGTGACGAGAGTGCCAGCCCCATCAGGGTGAGGATAAATGCCGAGAAGGGTGTGGAAAAACGGTCGTAATAGGCGATCTCATACTCTTCGATATTCTCTGCCCCCTGCAGCCGCTGCTGCTGCACAAAATCCCGCAGCTCCCCCAGGTTCATCGTCTCGGTAACGTTCTTCCGCTGGGCCAGGTCCTCCGGCGCCAGAAAAAAGGTGGTATCGATACGGTAACCCTGCGCCACACTCTCATGAAGACTGTCCGGAAGAACACGTATATAATACTGACGGGCCATCCATTTCTTCTTGGCCGTATCCCATTTGACATAGTCGGCCATCATCTTGGAGAGGAGCCTTCCCTTTTCATCAAAGTGCTCCATGGAGAACTTGCGCCCCAGCATGTTCAGCTGCTGGTAATCTTTCATGTAGACGTAGATATTCGGCCGCACCTGCTTGTGTATGTCGAAGTTGGTGAAATACTTCGCCCGCCGGCCCACATATACCTCCTCAAAGGTGAGCCGCCTCGCATTGGCATGGGGGAGGAAATAGTTGGAGATAAGAAAAGATCCCACAGCGATGACCGCAGCTGCAAAAAGATAGGGGAACAAGAGGCGGTAAAAACTGATGCCGTTGCTGATGATGGCGATGATCTCCGAATTGTAAGCCATCTTCGAGGTGAAGAAGATCACGCTGATGAAGACGAACAACGAACTGAAAAGGATACCGAAATAGGGTACAAAGTTGAAGTAATAATCGAAGATCACGGCTTTCAGAGGAGCCTGGTGGTCGATGAAATTGTCCAGCTTCTCACTCAGATCGAACACCACAGCTATGCCGAGGATCAGGATGAGCGAAAAAATGAACGTCCCGAGGAACTTTTTGATGATATAGCGGTCGAGGATCTTCATCGGCTCTGTTATAACCTTTTTCCCAGTTTTTCCGTCATTTCCTTTTTCCAGGCAGCAAACTCACCTGCCAGTATCTTCTGCCGTGCCTCTTTTACCAGCCAAAGATAAAAACTTAAATTGTGTATCGTGGCGATCTGTGCCCCGAGGATCTCTTTGGAGATGATCAGATGCCGCAGGTAAGCCTTCGTATAGAAACGGCTGTAGGAAGAGGGCCCTTCGGGATCGAGGGGCGTAAAATCATCCATCCATTTGCGGTTCTTTATGTTGATGATCCCTTCATGGGTGAAAAGCATGCCGTTGCGTGCGTTGCGGGTGGGCATGACACAGTCGAACATGTCGACACCGCGGGCGATGGCCTCAAGGATGTTGACAGGCGTCCCCACTCCCATGAGATAACGGGGTTTTTCGCGCGGCAGTATGTCGCATACCTGTTCCGTTATCCGGTACATATCCTCCACCGGTTCTCCCACGGAGAGTCCGCCGATGGCATACCCCTCGGCCGGAATATTCCGGATGGTACGTGCCGAGATCTCACGCAGATCGGCATAGACACTCCCCTGCACGATGGGAAAAAATACCTGCCGGTGGCCATACAGGGGCTCCGTGGCCAGGAAATGTTCCCATCCCCTCTCCAGCCAGCGATGGGTCAGCTCCATCGACTTGCGTGCATAGTCATACTCACAGGGATAAGGCGTACACTCGTCGAGGGCCATCATGATGTCGGAGCCGACAGAACGCTGTATCTCTACCACTTTTTCGGGAGTAAAAAGATGTTTGGAGCCGTCGATGTGGGAGTTGAAAAGGGTCCCTTCCTCCCTGATCTTGCGGGTGTCCGTGAGGGAAAAGACCTGATAGCCTCCGCTGTCGGTGAGGATGGGCCTGTTCCACCCCATGAAACGGTGCAGCCCCCCGGCACGCTCCAGCACCTCCGTGCCGGGCCGCAGGTAGAGATGGTACGAGTTGCCCAGGATGATCTGCGCCTGCACCTCCTCCTCCAGCAATTGCTGGGGGACAGCCTTGACACTCCCCGCCGTACCTACCGGCATGAAGATGGGCGTCTCCACCTCCCCGTGATCCGTGCGGAACACACCGGCACGCGCCTTCGTACCTCTGTCCTCACCCTCCAGAATAAAAAACATATCTCTCTGTTTGCGGCAAAGATAAGGATAATAACAGAGACGAAGGAAAAAGGCAGAAGGCAGAAGGCAGAAGGCAAAAGGGAGTCGAAGAGTCGAAGAATGAAGGCCTTCCGCTCCCCGAGTGGGCTGAGCGAAGCGAAGGCTGTATCGAGGGGCGCGGAAGGAAGCTCGATGTCGGAGCGTAGCGAAGATCCCTGCCTACCGGCAGGCAGGCCGGCTTGCCGGGGCTCGATGCTTGAAGGTTGAAAGGGCGATAAAGAGATGAAGAGATGAAGAGATGAAGCGATAAGGCGATACCTGCCTACCGGCAGGTAGGAGGCGATGAAGAGAGATAGACGCGTGTGGGTTTGATAGGATGGCTTCGGCCTGCGGCCTCGCCATGTCCCGGCTCACTC
>CAZYQV010000360.1:0-3365 GCA_964649775.1 uncultured Rikenellaceae bacterium | reverse complement strand
GCCATGGGGCACCAGGGCATGTTGTATTCTTTGCCCTCACGTGATCTCATCGCCGACAGTGTGGAATATGTGGTGAATGCCCACATGGCCGATGCGATGATCTGCATCAGCAACTGCGATAAGATCACACCGGGGATGATGATGGCTGCCATGCGGCTGAATATCCCCACTATCTTTGTCTCGGGCGGTCCCATGGAGGCGGGTGTTGTCGGCGACAAACATCTCGACCTCATCGACGCCATGGTGATGGCGGGTGACCCGAATGTCTCCGACGACGAGCTGCGTGAGGTGGAGCAGCATGCCTGTCCCACGTGCGGCTCCTGCTCGGGCATGTTCACGGCCAACTCAATGAACTGTCTTGCCGAGGCGCTGGGCATAGCCCTCCCCGGCAACGGCACCATCGTGGCCACGCACAAGAACCGCAGGCTGCTCTTTGACAAGGCCGTCGACCTGATTATTGACAACACCAACCGTTATTACGGCGAGGGCGACACGTCGGTGCTGCCGCGCAGCATCGCCACACGCGAGGCTTTCCTCAACGCCATGACGCTCGACATCGCCATGGGCGGCTCCACCAATACGGTGCTGCACCTGCTGGCCATAGCCCACGAGGCGGGCGTCGACTTCACCATGAAAGACATCGACGATCTGTCGCGCCGCACGCCCAACCTGTGCAAGGTAGCCCCCAGCTCCGCCTACCACGTCGAGGATGTGAACCGCGCCGGCGGCATCCTCTCTATCCTGGGTGAGCTGGACCGCCACGGCCTCATCGACCATGATGTCAGGCGTGTCGACTACGGCCGCCTGGAGGAGGCCCTGAACGACTACGACATCATGCGCCCCACGGCTACGGAAGAGGCCAAAAAGATCTACCTGAGTGGTCCCGGCGGCTTCCCCAACCTGGTGATGGGCTCACAGGACAACTATTTCGACTCTCCCGATACCGACCGTGCCGGCGGCTGTGTGCGTGACTATGAGCATGCCTACAGCAAAGACGGCGGCCTGGCCGTCCTCACCGGCAATATCGCCCGCGACGGCTGCATCGTCAAGACGGCCGGCGTCGACCCCTCCCTCTACACCTTCAGCGGCACAGCCAAGGTGTACGAGTCGCAGGAGGATGCCTGCGATGCCATCCTGGGCGGCGAGATCAGGGCGGGCGACGTGGTGGTGATACGCTACGAAGGACCCCGCGGCGGCCCCGGCATGCAGGAGATGCTCTACCCCACCTCCTACCTCAAGTCGATGAAGCTCGACAAGGAGTGTGCACTGATCACCGACGGGCGTTTCTCGGGCGGCACGGCAGGCCTGTCGGTGGGACATATCTCCCCCGAGGCAACCGCCGGCGGTGAGATAGCCCTGATACGCAACGGTGACATCATCGACTTCAACATCCCTGAACGTTCCATCAGCCTGCGCATAAGCGATGAAGAGATGGCCGCCCGCCGCAAGGAGGAGGAAGCTAAAGGCGCGAGAGCCTGGAAACCTTCCACACGCAGTCGCAACATACCTGTCTCGCTGCGTGCCTACGCCTCGCTGGTCACCTCGGCCGACAAAGGAGCTGTCAGATACGTTCCGGAAAACTAAGACCTTATTCAAACCTCATATCCATGAAAACAAAAGAAGAAAAGAAAAAGTTCATGAAGGAGCTCCCGGCACCGGGGACGGAGATCACCGGCTCGGAAGCACTTATCCTCGCCCTCATGGCGGAAGGTGTGGACACCATGTTCGGATACCCCGGCGGGGCCATCATGCCCGTGTATGATGCCCTGTTCGACTACCGCGACCGGCTGCATCACATCCTGGTACGTCACGAGCAGGGGGCAGCCCATGCTGCCGAGAGTTATGCCAAGATCCTCGGCAAGACAGGGGTGGTGATGGTCACCTCCGGCCCCGGGGCCACCAACCTGATCACGGGTCTGGCCAACGCCATGGTCGACTCGGTGCCCATGGTGGCTTTCTCGGGACAGGTACCCTCCAGTCTGCTGGGAACCGACGCTTTCCAGGAGACCGACGTCATGGGCATCACCATGCCGGTGACCAAATGGAACTACCAGATCACCAGCGCCGAGGAGATCCCGGAGATCGTGGCCAAAGCCTTTTACATTGCCTCCACGGGACGCCCCGGCCCGGTGATGATCGACATCACCAAAGATGCACAGTTCGGCAAGGTGAAATGGCATTATGAGAAGTGCACCAAGGTACGCAGCTATTTCCCCTATCCCAAGGTGGATGAAGAGAGGGTGGAAGAGGCTGCCCATCTCATCAACAAATCGAAGAAACCGCTGCTCATCGCCGGCCAGGGTGTACTCATCAGCAACGCCACCGACGAGCTGATGCAGCTGGTCACCAAGGCCGACATCCCGGTGACCACCACGCTGCTGGGTATCTCTTCTTTCCCCAGCGATCACCCGCTCAACGTGGGCATGCCGGGGATGCACGGCAACATGGCTCCCAATATCAAGACCAACGAGTGTGATCTGCTGATAGCTGTGGGCATGCGTTTCGACGACCGCATCACGGGCAAGCTCGACGAGTATGCTCCGCAGGCGAAGATCATCCACATCGAGATAGACCAGTCGGAGATAGACAAGAACGTGGAGACCGACGTAGCCCTCGTCGCCGACGCGCGTAACGCCCTGCGCAAGCTACTGCCGATGGTCAAGGAGAACGATCACAAAGAGTGGATCGAATCGTTTGAGAAAGAGTTTGAGCATGAGTACAAGCACGTGATACGACCGGCCCGCGAAGCCAGGGGCGACGAGATCAAGATGGACGAGATCGTCCACATGATCTCGGAGAAAACCCACGGCGAGGCCATCGTGGTGACGGACGTGGGACAGCACCAGATGGTGGCGGCGCGCAACTACCGTTTCCGCAAGGCACGCAGCTTCGTCACCTCGGGCGGGCTGGGCACCATGGGCTTCGGCCTGCCGGCCGGCGTGGGCGCCAAAGTGGCCAGCCCCGAGAGGACGGTGATCGCCTTCACCGGCGACGGCGGCTTCCAGATGACCATCCAGGAGCTGGGCACCATCGCCCAGCATAAGCTGCCTCTCAAGATGGTGCTGCTGAACAACTCTTTCCTGGGGATGGTACGCCAGTGGCAGGACATGTTCTTCGACAAGCGTTACTCGTTCACCGAGCTGGCCAACCCCGAGTTCACGAAAGTGGCAGAGGGCTACGGCATCCCCGGACAGAGGGTAGAAAAACGCGAAGACCTGGAGAAAGCCGTGGAAGAGTTGCTGGCCAGCAAAGGACCTTATCTCCTCGAGGTGAAGGTCATGAAAGAGCAGAATGTGTATCCCATGGTACCGGCAGGCGCCTCCGTCTCCAACATGGTAACGAAATAGTCAAAGCATAAAGAAATA
>CAZYQV010000359.1:0-2795 GCA_964649775.1 uncultured Rikenellaceae bacterium | reverse complement strand
CCACCTCCCCCCCCTGGGCACCTCCCTCCGGACCCAAATCGATAATATGGTCGGCCATTTTTATTACATCCATATTGTGTTCGATGATAATCACTGTATTCCCTTTGTCGACCAGCGTATTGAGGACATCCATGAGCATCTGCACATCGGCAAAATGGAGCCCTGTAGTAGGCTCGTCGAGGATGTAAAGGGTCCTGCCCGTATCGCGCCGCGCCAGCTCGGCCGCCAGCTTGACGCGCTGCGACTCGCCTCCCGAGAGGGTTGTCGATGGCTGCCCGAGGAAGATATACCCCAGTCCCACCTCCTGCAAGGTCTTCAGTTTTGTATGGATGGAGGACACGTTGGCAAAGAACTCCACAGCCTCATTGATGGTCATGTTCAGTACATCACTGATGTTCTTCCCCTTGTATTTCACACGGAGTGTCTCTCGGTTGTAACGCTTGCCGTTGCACACGTCGCAGTGCACATACACATCGGGCAGGAAGTTCATCTCGATGGTCTTCACCCCGGCGCCCTGACAGGCCTCGCAACGTCCTCCCCGCACATTGAAGGAGAAACGCCCCGACTTATACCCCCGCACCCTGGCCTCGGGGGTCTGCGCGAAAAGATTGCGTATCTCGGAGAAGACCCCCGTATAGGTGGCAGGGTTGGAGCGGGGGTTGCGTCCCAGCGGCGACTGGTCTACCTCTATCACTTTGTCGATGTATCCGGTCCCTTCGATGGCACGGTAGGGCAACGGCTCACGCAGCGAGCGGTGCAGCAGACGGCTGAGCAGCGGCTGCAGGGTCATGTTCACCAGCGACGACTTGCCCGACCCTGAGACACCCGTGACGCAGATCATCAGCCCCAGGGGGAAGGTGACGTCTATGTTCCTGAGGTTGTTGCCCGAGGCACCGGAGAGATGCAGCACCCTGTCACCGCGCGGCCGTCGATGCGGAGGCACAGCGATCTTACGTTCGCCGCGCAGATACATGCCCGTGAGGCTCTGCGACGAAGCTATGCGGCGGGGGGTACCCTCCGCCACCACCTCCCCGCCGCGGCGCCCCGCATAAGGCCCCATGTCCACCACATGGTCGGCCGCCCGTATCATCTCCCGGTCGTGCTCCACCACGATCACCGTATTGCCGGCATCACGCAGCTGCTGCAACGAGTGTATCAGCCGCTCGTTGTCACGCTGATGCAGACCTATGCTCGGCTCATCGAGGATATACAACACATTGACCAGACGGGTGCCTATCTGCGTGGCCAGACGGATGCGCTGGCTCTCCCCGCCCGAAAGGCTGCGGGCACTGCGGTTGAGCGAGAGGTAGTCGATGCCCACATCGAGGAGGAAACGGAGACGGGTGCGTATCTCCTTGAGCACCTCCGAGGCAATCCTGCGCTCTTTCTCCGTCAGATGACGGGGCAGGTCGCCCACCCAGTCGTAGAGGGTGGCGATATCCATCGCGGCCAGCTGCGCAATGTTCTTGTCGTGGATACGGAAGTGGAGCGCCTCCTTCTTCAGGCGGGCGCCGCCACATTCCGGACAGGTCACATAACGGATGAAGTTCTTCACCCTGCTGCGACCCCGCCGGCGGTCTTCGCCGTCACCGTCGTTCATCCCCAGCACCAGGTTGATGATCCCGTCAAAGCTGAGGAAATAGTTGGTAGAGATGCCCAGGCTGGTGTTCATCAGACGGAACGATTCTTCCGAGCCATAGAGGATGATATTGAGTGCCTCTTCCGGTATCTCCTGCACCGGCGTGTCGAGAGAGAAGCCGTATTTCTGTGCGATGGCCTCCAGCTGCCAGAAAACCATCGAGCTGCGGTAAGGCCCCAGAGGCTCTATCGCCCCTTTCCGGATGCTCTTGCTCCTGTCGGGGATGATCTTGTCGACGTCGGCCTCCGGCACCGTGCCCAGGCCGTTACAGACGGGACAGGCTCCCTGAGGGGAGTTGAAAGAGAAAGTATGGGGTGCCGGCTCGTTGTAAGAGATACCCGTCACGGGACACATCAGCTTGCGACTGAAATAGCGTACCTCCCCGGCCTCATGATCCCAGACCATCATCACCCCCTCTCCGTATTTCATGGCTGTGACGACCGACCGCAGCAGGCGCTTGTCGTCAATATCCTGTACCTGCAGCCTGTCCACCACCAGCTCGATATGGTGCGTCTTGTAGCGGTCCACTTTCATGCCGGGGGTCATCTCCTTCAGCTCACCGTCGATGCGCATGTGGAGAAAACCCTTGCGCATCATCTGAAGGAAGAGGTCGCGGTAGTGTCCTTTTCGTCCTTTCACCAGGGGGGAGAGCAACAGGATCTCCCGGCCCTCAAAACTCCTGCGGATAAGATCCACCACCTGCTCGTCGGTATAACGCACCATCTTCTCGCCCGACTCATACGAATAGGCCGTACCGATACGGGCATAGAGGAGGCGCAGGAAATCGTAGATCTCCGTGATGGTGCCCACCGTCGAACGGGGGTTGCGGCCTGTGGTCTTCTGCTCGATAGCGATCACCGGCGAAAGACCCGTGATCTTGTCCACATCGGGACGTTCCATCTGCCCCAGGTAATGACGGGCATACGCCGAGAAGGTCTCCAGATAACGCCGCTGTCCCTCGGCATGGATGGTGTCGAAAGCCAGCGACGACTTGCCCGAGCCGCTGAGACCGGTGATCACCGTCAGCCTGTCGCGGGGGATCGCCACATCGATATTCTTCAGGTTGTGTACACGGGCCCCGTAGACTTGGATGTAGCCCCCCTGCTCCTCAGCACTTTTCTTTCCCGTTTTCTTAGCCAAAACAGCAGTTTTTCAG
>CAZYQV010000358.1:0-2856 GCA_964649775.1 uncultured Rikenellaceae bacterium | reverse complement strand
TGTTTGACGGGATGCCGGCCGACCAGGCCAGCTTCATCATGGATCAGCTCTACGGCAACCAGATGGCCGTGGCCAATGTCGAGCTGCGCCTGCCTTTTGCCGGACCCAAAAGGCTGGGCCTTGTCAAAGTGAAGTATTTCTATACCGAGCTGTCCGGTTTTCTGGATGCAGGACTGACATGGAACAGGGGAGACAAGATCAGTCTGGACTACTACAACTACGATCCCTCCAACAGAGTGCCCCTGTTCAGTACGGGGATCTCTGCCCGGATCAACGTGATGGGATATGTGGTCCTGGAGCCTTATTATGCCTGGCCCCTCATCGGCGACCATCTGGGGAAAGGATATTTCGGGATCAACTTCCTGCCGGGATGGTAGGGGATGGGGAAGATCGAAGCTCGATGCTCGATGCTTGAAGCTTGAAGCTTGAAGGGAGAAGAAAGGAATGCCAGGTAGCGGGGACGGAATTTTTTAGGGTTATGGGTTTGGGTTGTTCATGCCGTCGCCGTTACCTGGCATCTCTTTTCCGGGGTACGGCAAGGATTTATTGGCTGTCGTAAAGATTTTTTTTATATTTTAAGAGCAAAATAGCGAAGATATGTCGAAACATATCCTGATCACAGGCTCCACCGACGGCATCGGCCGCGAGACGGCGAAGGTGCTGGCATCGCGGGGTTATGAGATCACCATCCACGGCCGCTCGCAGCGGCGTGTGGAAGATACGGTGAAAGAGATAGAGCGCGGGTCTCAGGGGGTGGTGGTTCATGGCGTGACAGCCGATCTCTCCTCGCTGGCGCAGGTGAAAGAGATGGCCGGCAGGGTGAAAGAAGGACCCCGTGTGAATATCCTGCTCAACAATGCCGGTATTGTGGCTCACAGCTTTCAGCTCTCGGAGGATGGTTATGAGATGACGCTGGCCGTCAACCATCTGGGACATGTCTATCTTACATTGCTGCTGCTGGATCATCTGCAGGAGCCGGCGCGCATTGTCAATGTCTCCTCCATGGTGCATGCCACCTCCATCAACATTGAGAGGCTCAACGACCCGCGCTACTTCGAGCCTGTGGCTGCGTACGCACGCTCCAAGCTGTGCAATGTGCTTTTCACCTACAAGCTGCACCAGCTGCTGCACGAACGACGGCAGGTCACGGTGAACTGCCTGCATCCCGGCGTGATCAACACCAAGGTGCTGACCGGTACATGGGGCGCCGTGGGGGCGCCCGTGAGCGAGGGCTCACGCATGACGGTATATGTGGCTGCCGACCCCTCGCTGGAGAAAGTGTCGGGAGCCTATTTCGAGAACGGCACACAGCGCCCTTCGGCAGAGATCAGCTATGATGAACGTGTGCAGGACCTCTGCTGGGAGAGGAGCCTGGAGATGATCCGCAGGGCCGGCTTTGAGGTGGAAGAGCCTGCTGAGTGATCCTTCCTAACCAAAACCATACCGATGCCATGAAAACAAGAATTTCCGATCTGACGGTGACGGAGGCCATCTCTTACCTTCGTGATATAGGTGACCATGAGAGCACCGGCGCCCTGCAGTCGCTGGTGGCCGAAGACCCGGCGCTGGCCGGCCGCAGGATCGGCGAGGTGGAGGATTCTCCTCATCTGAGCCGTGCCACCTGGCGCGGCACGGAACACACCTTCGGCTACCTCGCCGCCGGCGGTGGGGAGGGACTGCATGCCATCGCCTTCGCCGGGAGCATAGACCCCGACAACAGCCTGCGCGGACAGCGGGTAGACCTGCTCCTCTCCGGCATCTTCACCATGAACTACCCGGGATGGGGCCGGCACCAGATCCTCCTGCAGTTCACGGCCCACCACGGCATCACCTCCCGCAACAAACCGGTCAAGGTGCAGTTCCAGCAGAAATACCTCTCGCGCGAAAAAGAGGGCGCCGGCATCCTGGGCAACACCATCTTCTCAGGCCTCACCGTGCCGGCAGAAGGGATCTCCTTCGAGGTTAACGTGATCAACCTGGCCAACGACGAGGATGAGGCCGCCCTGCGCGTCCTGGACAGCGACGTGATCAAAAAAGGCCTCGACCTGGTACATACGGCCGTGCCCGGCATAGAGACCGTCACACGCCTGGGCGAAGGACTGGTGAAGCTGGTGCTCACCCGCAACCGCAACAAGATCGTTCAGTTCTTCCACATGGGCCTCAACCTCACCAGCGTGGCGGGACCCGTCGCCCGTCTGCGGGAAGGTACCTATGTGGCGGTGCAGTGCCGCCGCGACCAGCTCGACTGGTCCGACTGGAGCTACGACGACCACAGAGGACTTATCGTCCTCAGCCGCAACCGCGACGTGCGCCTGCCATACAATCACCTGCTCTTTACCGTGGTGAGACACCGGGAAGAGTAGGGAACGCCGGGAGGTGCCCGCCGCCTGGAATATGATGATCCGGTAATATGTTATAAAACATATCACCTGGGTGGGAAGATGTTGTCCCCCCGTGGCACTATAAGGTGAGCAGGCGGGAAGACCCCTTGCTCTTTTTACACGGATCATGTCTTTTCTTCGCAGTATACTGGCCATGGGAGGGATCTTTCTGTTCCCTTTCCTCCTGACAGGACAATCCTATATCCCTCTGCAGACACTGACGGGCGAGGGTGACGGTGTTTCCCTGGTGCATGCTGCCGGAGACACTTCCGGGAATCTCTTCTTTGCCGGCGTTTTTCAAAAATCCCTCTCCTTCGGGGAGCGTGAGATCACCGACAGTGCGGTGCGGAGCCTCTTTGCCGGGAGGACGGATTCGTCGGGCCACATTTTGTCACTCACCGTCGCGGCCTCCTGTGACGGCTTGTGTGATCTGCAGGCTTATGTCGTCCGGCCCGGCGGTAGCTCCTGCCTTTTT
>CAZYQV010000357.1:0-2941 GCA_964649775.1 uncultured Rikenellaceae bacterium | reverse complement strand
CAGCAGCATCGAGGTGGTCGTCAAACCCGACTCGGAGCGGCTGCAACTGCTCAAGCCTTTCCCTGCCTGGGACGGAAAAGATTTCTACGGCCTTCATCTGCTCATCAAAGCCAAAGGCAAGTGCACCACCGACCATATCTCCATGGCCGGACCGTGGCTGCGCTACCGGGGTCACCTGGAGAATATCTCGCAGAACCTGCTCATCGGGGCTGTCAACTACTTCAATGAAGCTACCAACAAGGTGAAGAACCAACTGACGGGAGAATATATGCCGGTACCGGAGTCCGCCAAGGCATACCGCGACGCCGGCAAGGGCTCCATCATCATCGGCGACGAGAACTACGGCGAGGGCTCCTCACGCGAACATGCCGCCATGGAGCCCCGTTTCATGGGTGTCAAAGCCGTGCTGGTACGCTCTTTTGCACGTATCCACGAGACCAACCTCAAGAAACAGGGCGTACTGGCCATCACCTTCGCCGACCCGGCCGACTATGACAAGGTGCAGGAAGACGACACCTTCGATGTCCTCGGACTGAAAGAGTTCGCCCCCGGCAAACCTCTCACCGTGGTCATCCACCATAAAGACGGCTCACAGGACACCATCACGGTCAACCATACCTACAACGAAAACCAGATCGAATGGTTCAAAGCCGGCTCGGCACTCAACCTGATCCGCCTGCAGAACGCCAAATGAAGGTACACCTGGCGCAATGACCTCCGCTGTGCGCCCATGCCTGCCGGCACCTGGAAAGAGCTGAAAAATCTGTTCCGGAAAAAATAACCGGAGAAAGACCTTGTGCCCTGAGCAGTCATAAGTGCCTTAAGTACTTAAAGTGCACTTGAGTGCCTTGAGTAATTGGAGTGACTAAAGTTATAAGTTTCAAGTGACTAAAGTTGAGAAACACCACTTGGACTTTTCGACTTTTCTTTCCTTTCCCTGCACTCCACCTCCGTTCCGGCAAACCAGTACTATGGCAGACAATGCCTGCGTCCTGAGCCATCTCCCCCTACCCCCCCGTACCTTCGCATTATCGCTTTATCGCATTATCGCATTATCGCTTTATCGCTTTATCGCTTTATCGCTTTATCACTTTATCACTTTATCACTTTATCGCTTTATCACATCCCCCCTCCCTTCCGCGCCCCTCGATACAGTCCTCGCTCCGCTCAGCCCACTCGGGGTGCGGAAGGCCCACTCTCTTCGACCCTTTCGACTTTTCGACTCTCCCTTCCCTGCGCTCCGCCTCCGTCCCGGTAAGCCGGTACTATGGCGGACAATGCCTGCGCTCCTCATGGCACATTTTTTGCTACTTTTCATGTTCAACCCGTTAATGCCTTTCTCATGAAACTGCGTTACCTCCTGCTTCTTGCACTTACCTTGAATATTCTGCTTACAGGTTGTCCCCGTTGTCCCGAAACGATAGTGCTGGACCACGGCCCCCTGCCCGAAGAAGCGATGAAATACATCCCTTATCATACCGGCGAGACCTACCGCTTCAAGCACTCCCGCGACATGGTGGTGAACTTCACCGTCATGCGACGGGGAAACTATACCGAGACCACCTCCTGTGCAGAATGTTGCGACTATGTGGTCCGCTATGAGGTCAACGCCACCGAAATGGCCCCCGACTATCCTCTGTTCGACATGCGTTTCGAGATCTCCAATATGGATACATCCTTCTTTTATTGTACGGCCCGTGTGGGAGGATGCGGATTCAAAATACCCACCAACGGACCCGACACTGCCGACGTGGAAAAGATGGACTCGGTGATGGTCGACAGCGTATGGTATTACAATGTATATAAGCTGGAGAACAGCTGGGGGTGTTTCCCCGGCGAAGAAACAGTCTATGCCGACAGCATCTGGTACAACTATACCGACGGAGTCATAAAAATACTGCTTTCCAACGATGAATATTACACCCTCGATAAAAACAATTAGCATCTTTTTTCTCCCGCTACTCCTGCTGCTGGTCTCCTGCGGCGAGGATCATGCACTGAAAAAAGAGAAATACTGGTTTGCCGATGAGACCAGAGAATGGCTCCCCGCCGACACCCTCGGCGATGTCTTCCTCATGCGCGACAACAACGGCATCACCATCAGTTTCGTCAAAAACAGTGAGGACTATTACTTCAACAAGTCATGGAGCAGCTTCCTGGGCGTGAACACCCGCATGTCACTGACCGAGTACCGATACCTCAGCTACCGGACCCCTTTCGGGCAGGATTTTCATATCTCCCTCACAGCCGGATGGCCTCCCTACGGGGATGAATTGTACGTATCCCTCAACGGCATCGCTTTTTCCTGGGATTTCGGATACAAGACCATCCACCGCCTGGAGGCAGGCGATCAATACCTGTCGAAGCTGATGACCGATGAAGGTTATGAAGAACAGGAAAAGATCCGGTCCACCGTCCAATTCCTTGACTCCCTCCGCACTGCCGGAAAGGCATATCACGACGTGATGCACTTCACCCTTCTTGACTTCATAAAAACGGGGCAACCCGACCCGTTCCGCGTCAAACACATCTACCTGACTAAAACCTGGGGGCTCATCCGGTATGACCTGGCAAACGGGATCCGGTATGAAAGGGTGGAAGAGTAAAGCTCGATGCTCGAAGCCCGATGGACGAAGAATAAATTTGACAGAATTATATCAAATCCCCAACCCCTCTATCTGATTGATTCTTTTTATATTACAGAAGGTTGTATCATTTTTTTCAAAAATACCTAAAGTTTTAGTTGCATAACTAAAATATTAGTTATATATTTGGGTTAGTAGTTCAGGTATACCTTTATTTAAAAACGCAAATCTATGAAACTCACCCGTGCTGAAGAACAGATCATGCAGGTCTTGTGGGACCTGGAAGAGGCTTTCGTCAAAGAGATCCTCGGGCGTCTGGAAGAACCCAGACCGGCGTACAACACCGTATCGACGAT
>CAZYQV010000356.1:0-2518 GCA_964649775.1 uncultured Rikenellaceae bacterium | reverse complement strand
TACGGCTTTATGATCTATGTAATGGTTCAATACGGCTTATTTTCCTATTTTTGCCGGAGAATAACGATCCCTGCCATGGAAGAACACGCTCTGCTGGCTATCTCCCCCGTTGACGGGCGATACCGCGAAAAGATCAAAGATATCGAAAAATATTTTTCGGAGTATGCGTTGATACGTTACCGCCTGAAGGTGGAGACGGAATATTTCATTGCTTTGTGTGAGCTGCCCCTGCCGGCGCTGGCCTCCTTCCCTCACGACCGTTTTGATGAGCTGAGGGGATGGGTGGAGACCTTCTCGCCAAAGGATGCCCTGGAGGTCAAAAAGATCGAGCAGCGCACCAACCACGATGTGAAGTCGGTGGAGTACTATCTCAAGGAGCGTTTTGAGCAGGCCGGTCTGGGTGCATACAAGGAGTTCATTCATTTCGGTCTTACGTCGCAGGACATCAACAATACGGCTTTCCCGATGATGATAAGGGATGCCTTAAAAGATCTTTATACGCCGCTTTTTACGGAGCTGCTGGTACGTTTGTCGGATATGGCTGACGACTGGGCCGACGTGCCGATGCTGGCGCGCACCCACGGCCAGGCGGCCTCTCCCACACGTGTGGGCAAGGAGATCCTCGTCTTCATCAAGCGCCTCGAAGGGCAGTTCGCCATGCTCTCGCGCATCCCCTGGGCGGCCAAGTTCGGAGGGGCCACGGGCAACCTCAACGCCCACAAGGTGGCCTACCCGGAGATCGACTGGGTGCTCTTTGCCAATCATTTCGTCAACGACATCCTGGGACTGAGCCGTACGGAGGTGACCACGCAGATAGAGCCTTATGATCATCTGGCGGCGCTGATGGACAACCTGAAACGCATCAACAATATCTTCCTGGACCTGGCACGGGATTTCTGGATGTATATCTCAATGGAATATTTCCGGCAGGAGATCAAGGCCGGCGAGGTAGGGTCGTCCACCATGCCGCACAAGGTGAACCCCATCGACTTTGAGAACGCCGAGGGCAACCTGGGCCTGGCCAACGCCCTCTGTGAGCACCTGGCTGCCAAGCTGCCGGTGTCGCGGCTGCAGCGCGACCTCACCGACAGCACCGTCCTGCGCAATACGGGTCTGCCGCTGGCATACTCCCTCATCGCCTTCCATTCGCTGAAAAAGGGACTCTTCAAGGTGATCCTCAACGAGGAGAAGATACGGGAAGACCTGGAGGACAACTGGAGCGTGGTGGCCGAGGCCATACAGACCATCCTGCGGCGCGAAGGCTATCCCCGGCCCTATGAGAAACTGAAAGAGCTGACACGTACCCATAAACATATCACCAAAGAGCGTCTGCATAATTTTATCGACACCCTCGACGTTCCTGATAAAGTGAAAGAAGAGATGAAGCAGATCACACCGTTCAACTATACAGGAATCTGACCGGACAGCCATGAAACAGTTTTTTCAGATCTTCAGACTTGTCAAGCCTTACTGGATACGTGTCTTCTGGAATGTTATCTTCAACACGCTGTCCGCCTTTTTTGCCATCTTCTCCTATTCTCTTGTGGCACCTTTTCTGGGTGTGTTGTTCGGCACACAGCCTGTGGTGAGCGAGCCGGTGCCTTTCGAGCTGAAGCCCTCGGCGCTGGTGCATAATCTTTATTATTACCTGGGGCAGATCATCGAGACGCGCGGCAAGGTGGAGGCGCTGGGGTTCATCGCCCTGCTGGTGGTGGTGATGGCCCTCTTCAAGAATGGTTTTAAGTTCCTGGCCAACTACTATATGGCACCCATACGGGCGGGGGTGGAGAAAGACCTGCGGGGCCTCCTCTACCGCAAGCTGCTGCGCCTGCCCCTCTCGTATTACTCCGACGCCCGCAAAGGAGATGTGCTCTCGCGCATCACGGCCGACGTGAAGGAGATAGAGCTCTCCATCGTGGCCTCGCTGGAGATGCTTTTCCGTGACCCCGTGACCATCATCATTTATATGACGTATCTCTTTGCGATGAGCTACAAGCTCACCCTTTTCGTGCTGGTGCTGCTGCCGCTGAGCGGCTGGCTCATCGGCAAGGTGGCACGTAACCTGAAGGGCATCGCCATGGGCGGGCAACGGCGTCTGGGCGTCATCGTCTCGGTGATCGAGGAGACCCTCTCGGGCTTTCGCATCATCAAAGCCTTTAATGCCGAGGAGGTCTTCACCGGCAAGTTCGACACCATCAACCGTCATTATTACTCCTCCATGAAGAAAGTGCACCGGCGGCGTTATCTGTCGCAGCCCATGAGCGAGTTCCTGGCGACGGTGGTGATGATGATCCTGATGTATTACGGAGGGAGGATGGTGCTCACCGGCACCATGGGGCTCTCCTCGCAGGCTTACATCGCCTACATCGTGATCTTCTCACAGGTGATTCCCCCGGCCAAGAGCCTGTCGATGGCTTACTTCAACGTGCAGAAAGGTCGTGCCTCGCTGGAGCGCATCAACAGGATCCTGGATGAGGAGGAGCCTATCAAAGACCGTCCCGGCGCCCTGCCGCTGAAG
>CAZYQV010000355.1:0-4411 GCA_964649775.1 uncultured Rikenellaceae bacterium | reverse complement strand
AGGCAGGCAAACACTATTCAATGATCAAATTCCAAATCCAAAACAAGGCATTTGAATATTGATTTTTATGATTTTATCATTATTTGGAATTTGTGATTTGGAATTTTCTCATTTCTCTTTCTCCAGTCTCTCCACCACCTCCCGCAGGTCTTCGGCCACCTCCACCCCTTCCGGCACCTCTTCTTCGGCGAAAGGATGGCCGGTACGCACCAGGAAGAGACGGCCCACGCCGGCCCGCCGGCCGGCCTCGGTGTCGGTAAGTTTGTCGCCCACCAGCACCGACTGCTGCAGGCTGATGCCATGGTCGCGTGCCGCTTCGAAGATCATGCCGGGGTTGGGCTTGCGCCGCAGACTCTCTTTTTTGTACTTCCCAATGCCCTCGGGATGAAAGGGATCGAAATAGACGGCCGTCACGGGCACCCCTTCGTCACGGAACTTATGCACCATCCAGTCGGTCAGCTTGCGGAAATCCTCCTCCGTGTAGTACCCTCTGGCGATGCCCGCCTGGTTGGTGATGATGATGATCAGGTAACCTCTGTCCGCCGCTTCCCGCAGCGCAGCGAACACCCCCGGCAGGAACTCGAACTCCTCAGCCCGCCAGACATAGTCTTTCTCACGGTTGATGACGCCGTCGCGGTCGACGAAAAGGGCTCTATGCGTACCTTTGGAAACGGTTGCTGTCATGTCTTGCTCTTTCCAGGTCTTCCGGGATCCCGATATCGATGAAATAGCCGTCCGAAAGATACAGCATAAACTTCTCTTTCGCCACATACGGTTCGAGAAAATCATGCTCCATGGAGAAAGATGACGGCAACGGTTTATCCATGAACTTCTCCCGGTCGATGAGGTAGACCCCGCCGTTGATGACCCCTTCTTCCGCTTCCGGGTCTTTTTCGCGGAAGCCGGTGATCCGCATCGTCTTATCATACCGGATAAGACCGTAACGTCCGGGGTGTAACATCTTTTTCCCCGCAAGGGTCACCACGGCCTTCTCACGCAGATGGAAAGCATACATCGCCGGCAGTTCCACCTCGAAGAAAGTATCGCCGTTGAGCACCCACACCTGATCCTCGCGGCAGCGGATCATGGCGTTGCGGATGCCTCCTCCCGTGCCCAAGGGCTCTTTCTCCTCCGCATAGTCGATCCACATCCCGCGGAAAAGATCGCCGAAATGATCCCGTATGACCTCTTTCTTATGACCTGTCGAAAGGATCACCCGGTCGATGCCGTGATGTCTGAGATACAAAAGAAGGTATTCCAGAAAGGGACGCCCCCCCACCTCCACCATCGGCTTGGGGATGTCGAGCCCCAGCTCTTTCAGACGTGTACCGTAACCGCCGGCCAGGATGATCGCTTCCATAATGAGTGTTTAATTTTCAATATTCAATTTCCAATTTCCAATTTCCAAACGAACCGGATATTGGAATTTGAGAACTATCAGGATTTTGGAATTTGTGATCTGGAATTTCCCATGCTCCAGCTCTCCGCACCTGTCTCAGTGAATTTGGGCAGGAAGACCTTTCCCCCGTAGCTCTCCATCGCCTTGACAAAGCCGGGTTTTCCCGGGATATCCACAAAGAACATGAAGAAGCCGCCACCGCCGGCACCCGACACTTTGCCTGCGCGGGCGCCGTGGTCCAGTGCATAGGCATAGATCTCTTCGAGGCGTTCGTTGGTGATCACCGACGAGGCTTTTTTCTTGGTCTCCCACCCCCGGCGGACACTGTCGAGGAAGCCTTCGATATCTCCCGTGAGAATGGCCTCCTTCATGGCTATGGCGATGCGTTTGATCTCATGCATGGCCTCCAGGGGCCTGCTTACCTTCTCGCGGGCGTTCTTTATCTGTTCTTCAATGATCGTAGAGGAATCTCTTGAACGTCCCGTATAATAGAGCACCAGCGAGTCTTCCAGTTCGTTCTTCACCCACGTCTTGACACGCAGAGGGTTGACGATCACCTTGTTGCCGGGGAAATACTCCATGAAGTTGATCCCCCCGAAGGCAGCCGAGTACTGGTCCTGCCTGCCGCCTTTAAACCCCAGGTCTTCCCTTTCTATCTTATAGGCCAGGCTGGCCAGGTCATAGTCGCCCAGCGGCAGTTTGAGCCATTCGCTGAAAGCACTCAGGATAGCCACCACCATGGTGGAGGAGGAGCCCAGTCCCGAGCCGGGGAGGGCATCGGAGAAGGTGACCATACGGAAAGAGAGGGGTTTGCCCCCGTGATAGGTGCGGACGATCTCGTTGTAGATCCCCTTGTGCAAGGGCAGCTGACCGTCGAGGGGGAGCTGCGGCAGGGCTTCCGAGCGGAACGACTCTCCCAGGTCGGGAGCGATGAACTCGAGGGTGCCGTCCTCCAGGGGCTCGATGGTGCAGTATGCATACATGTTGATGGTGGCGCTGAGGGTACAGCCGCCATACTCGTCATTGTAAGGAGAGACATCCGTCCCTCCCCCGCCGAAGCCCAGCCGTAAAGGCGCTCTGCTGCGAATGATCATAATATCTTTTTAATTGTCAGTACTCTCCGGCAGGTTCAGTCGTTTCTCCACCAGATAGGTGTTGCGGTCGGCCGAACTGCGTGATACCAGCTCACCCAGGAAACCGGCGAGGAAGAGCTGTGTGCCGATGATCATGGCCGTTAGGGAAAGGTAGAAATAGGGGCTGGTGGTCACCAGCGGGGCAGGGATCTGATGATGCAGGAACCACAGCTTACGCACCCCCAGCCAGAGCGCCGCCAGGAAACCTACCAGGAACATCAGCGACCCCAGCGAGCCGAAGAGATGCATGGGACGCTTGCCGAACTTGGTGATGAAGGTCACGGAGATCAGGTCGAGATAGCCTTTGATAAAACGTGAGAGACCGAACTTGGTCACACCATATTTCCTCTTCCGGTGCTGCACCACCTTCTCACCTATCCGGCGGAAGCCCGCCTGTTTGGCCAGCACGGGGATATAACGGTGCATCTCGCCGTACACCTCGATCGACTTGACCACCTCATGCCGGTAGGCTTTCAGCCCGCAGTTAAAATCATGCAGTTTGATGCCGGTGACGATGCGGGCCGTCAGGTTGAAGAACTTGCTCGGCACCGTCTTGGTGATGGGATCGTATCTTTTCTTCTTCCACCCCGACACCATATCGTAGCCTTCCTCCCGGATCATCTTCACCAGACCGGGGATCTCGTCGGGGCTGTCCTGCAGGTCGGCATCCATGGTGATGACCACCTCGCCGGAGGCTGCCCGGAAGCCCACATGCAGGGCGGCCGACTTGCCGTAGTTGCGCTGAAAACGGATCCCTTTCACCTCGGGATATTTCGCAGCCAGCTCTTCGATCACTGCCCACGAGCCGTCGTCACTGCCGTCATCCACATAGATGATCTCATAGGCATATCCCTCTTTTTCACATACCCTTCTGATCCACTCCGTCAGCTCAGGCAGCGACTCGTGTTCATTGTACAGGGGCGATACGACCGAAAGGTCCGGATGCTGTTTTGTCATAAGGTTTTATTCTTCTTCCTGATCCTGTACCTGAAAAGGATTCTCCGGCTCCCTTTTCAGGAAGATGCCGGCAATGAGCGAGATGATCGTTATCATAAAAACGGAGTTGATCACCGAAGAGATCGCCATGATCCAGGGCTTCATCATGAATGAGGAAGCTTTCAGGGACATCTCCACCTGCTCATCCGTGAGTCCTTTGTCCAGCATGGTCTGTTTGGTAAAATCCAGCAGTTTGTCCAGGAGGCCGGGATCGATCATGGTATAGAGGATGTATGTGAAAACACCTGCCACGATACCAGCATACAGCCCGACAACAGCACCGGCGCCTACCACCTGTCCGTAAGAGATATACCCGCCGCGTACTTTGTCACGAAACGACCTGACAGCCAGGACGCTTCCGGCAATATAGATCAGATAGACCACAGAGCCCAGTGTTTTGTTAAATGTCTGGTCGGTAAAATAGAGCAGAAGGGAATAGAGCACCAGCACCAACCCGAGGAAAATACCTGGATTGAGCGTGCCCTTCCAGACAGATATTCTATTTTGTTCCATGATGGTTTGGGTATTGGTTTCGGGCAAATATACGTTTTTTTCCTTTTTACCGCCCTGATAACGGTCATTTGTGGGGAAACAAAAATCTTTCTATTTTTGCACGGGGGTAAGTCTTATACGACCAGCTCCCGCCGAACTCCCCCAGGACCGGAAGGTAGCAAGGGTAAGGCGGTCGTAGCGGTGCGATATAAGTAGCTTACCCCTTTTTGGTTAGTAGTTCGTGGTTCGTGGTTTTTGAGTTTCGAGTTTTGAGTATCAAGTTTCGAGTTATTCGCATTATCGCTTCATCGCTTCATCGCTTCATCGCATCATCGTTTCCTTTCCGCGCCCCTCGATACAGCCTTCGCTTCGCTCAGCCCACTCGGGGAGC
>CAZYQV010000354.1:0-2892 GCA_964649775.1 uncultured Rikenellaceae bacterium | reverse complement strand
ACCTCTTTGACCTCTTTGACCTCTTCGACCCCCTTCCTACACACCCCCAGCCCCTCTCAAGAGGGGAGTTGCCCCGGTCTTTATTCAAAAGTCGGACTTTGCGAGGAGGAGCTCCGCTCCGACGAAGCCTGCCTACCGGTTTACCTCCCGCCAGGGAGGCAGGCAGGTTTACCTGCCGATAGGCAGGCAATCCCATCAACCCCTCCCGCGTCCTTATTTAATCTTAAACCCTTTTTTCAGCATAATGTTCTCCGCAGAGTTCCCTATCCACACCTCAAACCTGCCCGGTTCCACCTTCCATCTCCTGGTCTTGGTGTCCCAGTATGCCAGGGCGGAGGGAGGCACCGCCAGCGTCACCGTTTTCTTCTCTCCCGCTTTCAGGCTCACCCTCCGGTAACCTTTGAGGGCTTTCACCTCGCGCGGCACTGTTGCTTTCACGTCATGGATATAGAGCTGTGCCACCTCGTCTCCCTCACGGTCGCCGGTATTGGTGACGGTGAAAGTGACGTGGAGGGTGTCTTTTGCCGTCAACATCTCCCGGTCCAGCGACAGCTCCCCGAAGGCAAAGGTAGTATAGGAGAGACCATAGCCGAAGGGGAAGAGGGGTTTCACTCCGTTATGATCGAAGCCCCTGTATCCCATAAATATCCCTTCGGTGTAATATACCGAGTCGCGCGGACCGGGGTAGGTGGCATACACGGGCGAGTCCTCCCACCGTTGCGGGAAGGTGAGGGGCAGCTTCCCGGAAGGGTTCACCTCGCCCCACAGAATGTGGGCCAGGGCATGCCCTCCCTCCTCGCCGGGATAGAGGGCATCCACCACCGCCGGCACCCGGTCGAGCCATCCCTTCATGACGATGGGCGTGGCGCCGTAGAGCACCACGACGGTGTTGGCGTTGGCCGCCGTCACCGCACGGATGAGCTCTTCCTGGGCTTTGGGGAGCGTCAGCCGGTCACGGTCCTTGGCCTCCCCCTCCATATCTTTGTTGAGCCCCATGGCCATGATCACCACATCAGACTCCCGCGCCAGGGCCACCGCTTTCTTCGAAGACTCTCCCGGCGTGAAACGGTCCATGCCCAGGATACAGCGACACGAGCCCCAGTTCTCATAAAACTCTATCTTCAGGTCGTAGACCTTTCCCTTCTCAAACTTGTACTGTGTGATCTTGTAGCGTCCCGGCGCCTGGTCGGTCCAGGCGTCGACGATCAGCTTCCCGTCGAGGTAGATACGCACGCCGTTGTCGCTCTTACAGCCAATGTCGTACCAGCCGTCGCCGGGGGCGATGAGACGGCCTGTCCACCGTGCCGACCAGCGGTCGGTGCGTATGATCTTCGGGTCGGGAGACCCCGGCTCGTCGGGGTTGCGGAAGCCGCCGTAACCCCAGTCAAAGTTGATATCTTTCTCTTTGCGTGTCAGCGCCGGTGTGCCGGCCACGTCGCGGTTGTTGAAATACTCGGCCCACACACCGTGCTCATCACCCATGGAGGACGGCAGCAGGAGGAGACTGTCGGGCACCACGGGCAGCTCGCTGCGTGCCACGGCGATGCCCCGTTCGTAGCGCACCTCCGCACACTCCCCGTAATACTCTTTGACGCCCTGCAGCAGCGAGACGGGGAAGTAGCCGTCATTGCCGCCGCTGCCGCCGCCGGCAACGGGCGAGGGGTCGGCGTTGGGACCGATCACCGCCACTTTCTTGTATTTTTCTTTGTCGAGCGGTAGGAAAGCCCCATCATTCTTCAGCAGCACGATGCTCTTCTCCGCCATCTCCAGCGCCAGGCGGCGGCGCTCCTCACTGTAGGCCTGCCCGCCGTAGGAGGCGGCCGTCTCGTCGAAGAGTCCCGTCTCGAACATCACCCGCAGGATGCGGCGCACTTTCTTGTCGATGAGCTCCTCCGTGATGATGCCTTTTTCCAGCAGGGGCATCACCGAGTCGCGTCCCAGGAAACGCCCCGTGGGCATCTCTATGTCGAGACCCGCCTGCAGCGTGGGCAGTGTGCTGTGCACACCTCCCCAGTCGGAGACGACCACCCCGTCGAAGCCCAGCTCACCACGCAGGATGTCGTTGAGGAGATAATCGTTCCCGGCACAGTACTTCCCGAAGGCAGCGTTGTAGGCCGTCATGATGGTCTTGCCGCGGGCCTCCTGCACCACGGCGCGGAAGGCAGGCAGGTAGATCTCGTGCAGGGCCCGTTCATCCACCCAGGCGTCGCAGCTCATGCGGTTCCACTCCTGGTTGTTGAGGAGGTAGTGCTTGGTACAGGTGAGCACGTTCTGGCTCTCCACCCCTTTCACATAGGCCACGGCCATGCGCGAGACCAGGTACGGATCTTCGCCGAAGCCCTCGAAGGTACGGCCGCCGTAAGGGGTGCGGGCAATGTTGATGCACGGCCCCAGCAGCATGTTGTACCCCAGGTCACGCACCGCCCCGCCGATATGTTGTGCAACCAGATTCACCAGTGAGTCGTCGAAAGAAGCGGCAAAGTTGATCGTCGCCGAATAATTATGCGAGCCGTGCTTGCCGTTGGGCCCCAGGGGACCGTCGGTCATCACCAGCTGGGGGATGCAGAGCCGTTTATTATAAGCCGTCTGCGAAAGGAAATTGACCGCCCGGATGATCGTCGAGGGGGTGCTGCCGGCCACCGGTGTAGAGCCGCCGTCGGCCTCTTTGATCTCGGCGCCGTGGATCAGTTCCAGCTTATCCTCCAGCGTCATGCGCCCCAGCAGATCCTCCACACGCCGATCCACAGGCAGAGCAGGCTGTTTGTAGGGCGGCAGTTGCGAAAAAACGGGGGAAGACAACAAAAAAAAGAGGAATAACACCCCGGATGATCTCAAGAATAACCGCTTCATAATGTTTCTCTTTTTAACCTTTTAATTCTTTAACCTTTCAAC
>CAZYQV010000353.1:0-3236 GCA_964649775.1 uncultured Rikenellaceae bacterium | reverse complement strand
TCCTTTGCGGCAGGCGTCGGTGGCCTGGCTGCGTGTCTTGTAGATACGCACGGCCCAGAGCCATTTGTCCACCCGTACCTCGTTGCTGGATGTGCCGGCCATGGGGGTCAGTTAAAAAGGTTCATGGTGCGTTCCAGACCGATGGTGGCAAAGGAGAGGACGGCTTCGGCAGCCCGCCGTATGTGGTCGTCCAGCTCTTTCTCCTCTTCTTCGGTCCACTCGCCCAGCACATAGTCCACCTGCCTGCCGGGAGGGAAGTCGCGGCCGATGCCGAAGCGCAGACGGGGGTATTCGCTGGTGCCGAGGGTCTGGTTGATGCTGGCCAGGCCGTTGTGGCCGCCGTCTCCTCCTTTGGGGCGGAGGCGTATCTTGCCAAAGGGCAGGGCGATGTCGTCGGCGATGACCAGCAGGCGGGCGGGTTCGAGCTTTTCCTTCTTCAGCCAGTAGTGGACGGCCCGTCCGCTGAGGTTGACATAGGTGGTCGGCTTGAGCAGGATGAGCCACCGTGCGCGGTGCTGCATCCTGCCCACAAAACCATACCTTTTGTCTTCCCAGGGGATGCCGGCGCCGGCGGCCAGCGCATCCACGATGCGGAACCCGATGTTGTGGCGCGTGTTGGCATACTCGTCGCCCGGGTTGCCCAGCCCTGTGATGAGATATTTCAAGATGTAAGGGTTTTAGGATCCTTATTCGGAGCCCTCTTCCTTTTTCTCTTCGCCTTCGCCGGCAGCGGCCTCTTCGGCAGCTTTCTCGGCGGCGGCCTCTTCGGCGGCCTCCTGGGCTGCGATCTCTTCCACGCTCAGCTTGGCCAGACGCGACGAGACCACACCGACGACCATGGCCTGGGCCGGGTCGAGGATCTCCAGGTTGTCAAAGTGCAGGTCGCGCACCTTGAACGACTGACCTATGTTGAGGGGTGTGATGTCCACCTCGAGGTAGTCGGGCAGGTCCTTCGGCAAAGCACGTACACGCAGCGTGCGGCGCCGCACACGCAGCTTGCCACCGGCCTTGATGCCGGCAGAGTCGCCGACAATATGCACGGGGATGCTGATGTCCACCTTCTTGTCGTCGAAGATCTCTTTGAAGTCGATGTGGAGGATGCGGTCGGTCACGGGATGAAAACTGATATCCTGCATGACGGCCTTGTGCTCCTCACCGTCGAGGAAAAGGTCGACCAGAAAGGCCTTGGGAGTGTAGATAAGTTTCTTGAAAGCTTTCTCTTCGGCGGTGAAGTGGATGTTCTCCTTGCCGCCGTAAAGCACACAGGGTACTTTCTCTTCTTTCCGGAGCTGTTTGGTAGCTTTCTTACCGGTCTCTTTCCTTTTTTCCGCTTTGATCTCTATTCTTTCCATAATTTTTGTTTTGCCGCACTACTCAGGGATACCGGAAAAACGCATCCCCCCATCATGCGGAGTTATACATAAAAAAATTGCGTTTGCAAATATAGGAACTTTCTGGAAAAGGACAAAAGGGCGATGATGCGATGCCTGCCTCCCGGAGGGAGGAAGCGATGATGCGATAAAGCGATAATGCGATGATGCGATGATGCGATGATGCGATGATGCGATGATGCGATAAAGCGATAATGCGAAATTAACTCGTAACTCGCAACTCGATACTCACAACTCCCCACTCCCTACTGCAGGAAGCTGGAGCTGATGGACTGGTAGTTGTATACTTTCTGGATGATATCGGCCAGGAGGCCGGCGACTGAGATGACGTGGATCTTGGCGGTTGTTTTTTTCAGGGGGATGGAGTCGGTGACCACCAGCTCGGTGAGGGCCGAGTTCTCGATGTTCTCGTAGGCGCTCCCCGAGAGGATGGGGTGGGTGGCGCAGGCGCGTACGCTGCGGGCTCCCTGCTCCATCATCATATTGGCAGCCTTCGTGAGGGTGCCGGCAGTGTCGACCATGTCGTCGAGGATGATGACGTTCTTGTCTTTCACGTCGCCGATGACGGTCATCTCGCCGATGACGTTGGCTTTCTTGCGCTGTTTGTAACAGATCACCATCTCGGAGTTGAGGAAACGGGCGTAGGCGTTGGCTCTCTTGGTGCCGCCCATGTCGGGGGAGGCGATCACCAGGTTGTCGAGGTTGAGCTCTTTGATGTACGGCACGAAGAGGGCCGAGGCGAAGATATGATCTACCGGCACGTTGAAGAAGCCCTGTATCTGCTCGGCGTGCAGGTCCATGGTCATCACCCTGTCGACGCCGGCGGCCATCAGCAGGTCGGCCACCAGCTTGGCGCCGATGCTCACGCGCGGCTTGTCCTTGCGGTCCTGGCGGGCAAAGCCGAAGTAGGGGATCACCGCCACCACCTTGTAGGCCGAGGCCCTTTTGGCGGCGTCGATCATCAGCAGCAACTCCATCAGGTTCTCTGCCGGGGGGAACGTGCTCTGGATGATGAAGACGCTGCAGCCCCTTACCGACTCTTCGAAGGAGGGCTGGAACTCGCCGTCGCTGTATAGCTGTACCGAGCTCTTCCCCAGCTCGGTGCCGAGGCGGGAGGCGATCTGTTCAGCTAAATAACGGGTGGCTCTGCCTGAGAAAAATTTGAGGGGAGTGTTTCCTGACATCTTTGTCGTTGATAAAAGGTGTTGGACTGAAACCGCAATGCAAAATTAAAATAAACCTGAGATTATCCCGAACTATTTTTTAACTCTTTTTGAACAATCGGTTGCTCTCGTCGATGAAGGAGAGGATCTCTTCGCGGCCGGAGCCGTTGCGGGCCGAGGTGAGGAAGATGCGGGGCAGCTCTTCCCACCGCTGCAGCGTCTTCTCACGGAAAGCCTCCACGTTCTTCTCCACCTGGTGCGGGGAGAGCTTGTCGCTCTTGGTGAAGACGATCACGAAAGGGATGCCCTTGCGGCCGAGGAAATCCATGAAGGCATGGTCGTTATCGAGGGTGGGATGACGGGCGTCGATGAGCAGGAAGAGGCTCATCAGGTTGTCGCGTCCCGTGACGTAGTCGATGACCAGGCGGCGGAACTTTTTTCGTTTTTCCCGTCCCACCCGGGCATAGCCGTAGCCGGGCAGGTCGGCCAGGTACCAGGCATCGTTGATGAGGAAGTGGTTGATGAGCTGCGTCTTGCCGGGGGTGGAGGAGGTGCGCGCCAGGTTCTTCCGTCGCGTCAGCATGTTGATGAGCGACGACTTGCCCACGTTGGAGCGGCCCGTAAAAGCATATTCGGGATATGCTGGTGCAGGGCACCCCTTCAGCGAAGGACTGCTGCCGGT
>CAZYQV010000352.1:0-2534 GCA_964649775.1 uncultured Rikenellaceae bacterium | reverse complement strand
TTGATGTAGCTTCGCCACGTTTGTGTATGACCCTTTCAACCCTCAAACCTTCAAACAACCGCGCTTCACCCTACGTAGCCAGCGGCGAAGTAGGGAAGCGGTTATCAAACCCTCAAACGCGCGTAGCGCATCAAACCTTTCAACTCTCAAACTTTTCAGCTTTTCACCTTTTCGATCCCTTCGACCCCTTCGACCTTCTCACCTCAGAATATCCTCCAGCTCATCCCCCCGTGTACCCTCTTCGGTACGGTCGCAGTCAAGATTGATATTGAAGTCGGGCGGCGGCTCGAAGATCTCGCTCTGCAGGATGCCATACTGCGGGTCCTCGTAGATCTTTTTCATATACAGCGCAAAAATGGGCAGTGCCATGTTGGCTCCCTGGCCCATGTGCAGCGTCCTGAAATGTACCGAACGGTCTTCCCAGCCCGTCCATACGCCCGTGACCAGGCTGGGCGTGACACCGATGAACCAGCCGTCGGAATGATTCTGTGTGGTTCCCGTCTTGCCGCCGATTTGGTTCATCAGCTCGTACTTGTACCGCAGACGGATGGCCGTGCCCTCCCTGACCACGCCCTCCAGCAGGTTGACCATCAGAAAAGCATCCTTCTCGCTGATCGCCTCATTGAAATAGGGGCGGAAAGTGGAGATGGTATTGCCCGCCTTGTTCTCGATGCGCGTCACGAAAATGGGCTGCACGAACACCCCCTTGTTGGCAAAGGTGCCGTAGGCGCCGGCCAGCTCATACAGGCTCAGGTCGGAGGTGCCCAGGAAGATGGAATAGACCGGGTCGATGGGGCTGCGTATGCCCATCTTGCGCATGATGTTGATCACCGACTGCGGGTTGAACTGCTTCATCAGCCAGGCCGAGATATAGTTCTCCGAGTTGGCCAGACCCCACTTGAGCGTCACCATCTTGCCCCAGTACTCTCTCCGTCCCGTGCTCTTGGGGATCCACACCGAGTCGTTCACGCGGAACACCTGCGGGATGTCCGGCACCTTGTAACAGGGGGTATACCCGTCCTGCATGGCCAGGGTGTAAAGGAAAGGCTTGATCGTACTGCCCACCTGTCTCTTCTGGGCGATCACAGCATCGAACTTGAAATAACGGAAGTCAGGCCCGCCCACGTATGCCTTCACATAACCGGTGTGAGGATCGAAACTCATCATGCCCGAGCGGATGTAAAACTTGTAGTAGCGCAGCGAATCCATCGGCGACAGGACCGTGTCGATGATCCCCTGCCACGAAAAGACCTTCATCGGCACAGGGGTGTTGAACACTTTCACGATGCTGTCCGCCGGCAAACCCTTCCGGCGGAGACTGCGGTAACGGTCGGTGCGCCGCATGGCCCGCTCCATGATATCCTTGATCTGCCGGGGCTTCAGGTCGTCGGAGAAAGGCGGATGATGGTTGTTCTTCACATCTTCAAAGAAAGCCTCCTGCGGCTCCCCGCCGAGATGCTCGCGCACCGCCTCCTCGGCATACTGCTGAAATGTGGAGTTGATGGTGGTGTAGATCTTCAGGCCGTCACTGTATATGTTATAATAAGTGCCGTCGGGCTTTTTGTTCTTGTGGCACCACCCGTAGAGGGGGTTGTGTTGCCACTGGTACAACGCCTCCTCATATTGCTCTTCGGTGAAGAAATACTCCCGCTGAGGATACGACCTCATCATGGTGGTGCGTATGTACTCGCGCAGATAAGGCGCAGGCCCCAGGTTGTGGCTCTCGATCTTCAGATGCACCTCCAGCGGCAGCTGTTTCACCGAGTCGTAAGTGGCCTTGTCGATATAGCCGTATTTCAGCATCTGCGACAACACCACATTGCGGCGCTTCAGGGTGATCTCCGGCCGCCGCACGGGGTTGTAATAGGCCGGGTTCTTCACCATCCCCACCAGCATGGCCGCCTGCTCGAGGGTGAGCGAGTCGGGCGTGGTCTGGAAATAGATATCGGCAGCCGAATGGATCCCCACAGCCTGATACAGGAAATCAAAGACGTTGAGATACATGTCGATGATCTCCTCCTTGGTGTAGCTGCGCTCCAGCTTGACCGCCGTCACCCACTCCTTGAACTTGGTGAGGGCCAGCTTGACCATGCGGGCCGGAGCAAAATGCACATAGCCGGTATCCCGGGGGAAAAGGTTCTTGGCCAGCTGCTGCGAGATCGTACTCCCCCCGCCGGCCGTATGCTGCCGCAACAGAAAGGTCTTGACGAACACACGCCCCAGCCCCCGCACATCAATGCCGGAATGACGGAAGAAACGTACATCCTCGGTAGCCACCAGCGCATCCGTAACATACGGCGAAATATCCTCGTAATTGGTCCATACACGATTCTGAACGTAAAACTTGCCCAGCAACTTGCCGTCTTCCGAATAGACCTCCGAAGCCAGGTTCTTCCGCGGGTTCTCCAGCTGCTCGAAAGTGGGCATAGGCCCCAGCCGTCCCAGCGAGATAAGCACGAAGATCAGAACCACCGACAGGAACGCCAGGACGTACAAAACCCAGAACCAGATCACATATTTTTTATCTTTCGGAT
>CAZYQV010000351.1:0-3061 GCA_964649775.1 uncultured Rikenellaceae bacterium | reverse complement strand
AGAATGGTTGTCTGCCGGAACGGTCGCCGGCAACAGCAAACCCCTTATCCGTCTTCTGTCGGGCAATGTCCTGGATCTCTCGCAGGGAAAACGGGATATCCGCTTCTTTCTGGAAGAGGCCGGACAGCTGAGCCTCCGCCTGGTAGACATGCAGGGGAGGACCCTTTATTACCGCGGGAAAAAGTTCCTGCCCGGCGGTGAACATCGCCTCACGTTAAAAAACATCAGCGGGACAGCAGGGATCTATGAGCTCATCGCTGTTGTCAACAACCGGAAGACCTCATTCAAGATACTGATCATTTAACTGTTATACGGAAAACAAAGACCATGAGAAAACAGATTCTCCTTTTGTTGTGGATCCTCCTTCCCTCCCTGGCGTCGGTCGCCCAGGAGCGGGAGGTCATCCTGCTGGATACGGGATGGAAATTTTTCTCCGGACACTATGAGAAAGCATTCGCAAAGGACCTCGACGACACCGGATGGAGGGAGGTCACCGTGCCCCACGACTGGGCCATCGAAGGACCTTTTGTTGCCGACGGGGATGCCAATACCGGCAAAAGGCCCTGGAAAGGAGAGGGCTGGTACCGCCGGCAGCTGGAGATCCGGGCAGGGGACCGGGGGAAAAAGTTTTACCTCCTCTTCGACGGGGTGATGGCCTTCCCGGAAGTATATGTCAACGGCCGCCTGGCCGGACGGTGGGACTACGGCTATAACTCTTTCTTCGTGGACATCACTCCCTTTCTGGATTTCGACGGGAAGGATATCCTGGCCGTCCATGCGGACACCCGGAAACACGACAGCCGCTGGTATCCGGGTGCCGGTATCTACAGAAATGTTACGCTCATCAAGACGGATCCTGTACATGTCGATGTCTGGGGAACATATATCACCACACCCATCATCAAACCACACTATGCCCAGGTGAATATTGCCGTCAGGATCTGCAATGATCTTCCGGAAGAGGCCCGGATCACGCTCTCCCAAACCATCCTGAAGGACGGCCGTGTCCTGACCGGATCGGATACGGTGGTCACCCTCAACCCCAACAAAACACAGCGGATCGAAACGACCCTCACCCTGACCGACCCCGAACGTTGGGATATCGACCATCCTGTGCTGTACCAGGCGGAGACCCGGATATACCGCGACGGAAAAGAAACGGACCGTTATCTCACCCCTTTCGGCATACGGACGATCCGTTTTTCAGCCGATCATGGATTTTATCTCAACGACCGGCGTGTACAGCTTCAGGGGGTCAACCTGCATCACGACCTGGGGCCCCTGGGGGCTGCCGTGAACCGCCGGGCCGTGGAGCGGCAGCTGGAGCTGCTCAAGGAGATGGGCTGCAACGCCATACGCACCAGCCACAACCCTCCGGCACCGGAGCTGCTTGACCTGTGCGACCGCATGGGCTTCCTGGTCCTCGACGAGGCCTTCGACAAATACGACGGGAAAGCGGACATCACCGACACCACCGACTTTGAGGCTTTCACCGAACGCAATATCCGGAATTTTGTCCTGCGTGACCGCAATCACCCTTCCATCTTCCTCTGGAGTGTGGGCAACGAGATGGGGGATGTGCAGTGGAACAGGAACAACGGTTTTTACAAGCTCCACCTGATGGTCAATACGGTCAGACGATACGACCCCTCACGCCCCGTGACGATGGTCTGTGACAGGACGGAGAGCGCTTCCCTGAGGCATTTCGACTATTACGACGTGCATGCCTGGAACTACGGGCGCCGTTACCGTCTGGCAAGGAAGCTTGAACCCAACAAAGCGGTCGTCATCAGCGAGTCGGCCTCCACCCTGAGCACACGGGGTTTTTACGAGCTGCCCCTGCCGGCAGAGAAGACCGACTTCACGACCTCCCTGCAGATCAGCTCGTATGACCTCAACGCTCCCGAGTGGGCCGAGGTGGCCGATGATGATTTCATGTGGCAGGAGGAAGAGCCTTATGTCGCCGGGGAGTTCGTCTGGACCGGCTTCGACTACCTGGGAGAGCCCACCCCCTACCGGGGCTGGTGGCTGAAACAGCTGGGCTTCCCGGAAGATTCGGCCTCACGGAGCTCCTACTTCGGCATCCTCGACCTGTGCGGCATCCCCAAGGACAGATATTACCTGTACAAAAGCCACTGGCGGCCGGAAGAGACCACCGTGCACATCCTGCCCCACTGGAACTGGAAAGGGATGGAGGGGAAGGAGATCCCGGTGTTCGTATATACCAACGGCGACTGTGCCGAGCTGTTCCTCAACGGCAGATCGCTGGGGAAGAAATGCAAGAAGCCCCGCTCCGCGACCTCTGTCGAGAGGTACCGTCTGATGTGGAAGAAGGTGCCTTACGAGGCGGGCGAGCTCAGGGCGGTGGCCTACAAAGAAGGGAAAAAAACCGGCGAGGCTGTGGTCCGTACCGCCGGCGAGCCCCGGACGCTGAGACTCACGGCCGACAGGGATACCCTGCGTGCCGACGGCAGGGACCTGTCCTATCTGCTCATCGAAGCCCTCGATAAAAACGGGAACCCTTGTCCGCCGGCAGACAACAGGATAAAGATCAAAGTATCCGGGGCGGGACAGATCGCAGCCGTCGGGAACGGTAACCCCCGTTCGCTCAACCCCTTCCAGTCGGACAGCGTGGATCTGTTTTTCGGCAAGGCGATGGTGATCATCCGGAGCGACCGCAGGCAGGGAAAGATCATCGTCGAGGCTGCCTCCGCCGGGCTGAGCCGCGCCAGGGCTGTCCTGACAGTACAGTAGGAAGGACGGCGCCAGCATCACCCGTTTCGTTGCTCCCCATGAGCCGTGCCCGGCGGTGTCGGCTCACCACTCCTGCGCTATAATCCCCCTGCCGGTAGGGAACTCCGCTTTTTCCGGTATCTCGATAAAGGCCCCCACGTCCCCCGGAAAAGGGCGGACATCAGGGCATAGAGCAACCATCTGTTCCCGTTTTTACCGTTGTTTATCCGGCAAGTGTCCGGCTACAGACCCCTCTTACAGAGCGATGGCCCTGATGCCCGTCGTTTCACAAAAATCCACCAGGGCCTCATACAGGGCATCCCCATAC
>CAZYQV010000350.1:0-4780 GCA_964649775.1 uncultured Rikenellaceae bacterium | reverse complement strand
GATGAGTGATGAGTGATGAGTGATGAGTGATGAGTTGTGAATATACCTATTTAAATAGGTTTTTAAATAGGTAATTAAATAGGTATTTATTTTAGAGTGGTCAGGGTTTGTTGTCAGGGATGAGAGGGAGATCCGGGTTTCTGTCAAGACGGTACACCGGCACCCGCATCCAGGAGTCTTCGAGCCAGGGAGAGTGGGTGTAGATATAGTTGAGCTGCTGGTAGCGGCTCCGGGCAAAAGTACTGTCGTTCTTTCGTTTTTCTTCAAAAGCTTTTCGCAGCACAGGGTCTTTTTCCAGCACTTTGGCGGCTTTCTCTTCGAAGGTGCTGGGAGAGAAATATTCCCGCCGGTCGAGAACGGGATCGAAAAAGTTCCAGGCGAAGAAAGCGTCGGGAGCGTCCGGCTCGAGTGCCTGCACCAGGTAGCGGTTGCCGGGCTGATCGACAGGGACGAGATAGTCGCCGCGCCATAGTTTCACGGGGCGTTCTTCGAGACGGTACCTGACATTGTGATGTTGGTAGTGTCCGTTGTAGGGGCGTGTTCCTTTGTCGAGGGAGGTGATATAGTACACCTGCAGGGTGAGGGTGGTGTCGCGCTGCAGACGCTCCATGTGTATGCCGTTGATGTGCAGCCTCTCGATGACGGCCTCCCATGCCTGCGGGATGATGTAACAGCAGGGAGCCTGTATTTTCTTCACCGGCAGGAAATGGTCGTAATAACGGATCTCCCACGTATGGGGCCGCGTGGTGTCGTACCACCGGTAAGGGAGACCGGTGACGGCGCCGGTCATCTTTTTCATCTCGTACCCTTTGAAGAGGATCGTCTCGTAACGGCTTGTGTCGAGACGCCAGGTGAGGACGTACTCTTTTTGCCGGGCGGTCGCCGCGTCGGCCTCTTTTTTCAACTGCAGCATTTTCTCCCCGTGGCGTATGGTGAACTCCGTCAGTCCTTTCATGAAAAGGTACACCGACCGCACGCGGTCGCGGAAAGGCTTGTACACATGGTTCTCCGTCATGAAGGCGAAGGTGTTGAAGAGGGAGGCATAGCCGGTGGAGAAACGGGGCAGGTCGTTGAAGGCGGCGATGCCCTTGTCGGGGGAGCCGTGGAGAGAGGCCACATAAGGGATCATCCCGTAAGGGGTATGTTCCATGTAATCAAAGAGGGCCGGCACCATGGTGTCATGAAAGAAAAGGCCCATGGCTGGCTCCATCTTCTGATACATCGTCGGGATGAGCGTGAGGGTGTACTGATGGTCGGAGCCGTTGGTGGTGTGGGTGTCGAGGAAGACGAGGGGGTTGATGATGCGGAAGAGATGCTCCAGGGAGCGGGCGTTGCGGCTGTCGGCCTTGAGGAAGTCGCGGTTGAGGTCGAGGTGTTTGCCGTTGCCGCGGAAGCCTGTCTCCGGTGGTGTGTCCTGGTTGGCACGGTGGTAGGCGCTGCGGTCGAGGACGCCTCCCACATTGTATACCGGGATGATGCAGAGGATGACCTTGTCGAGATACGCTCTCATGCCTGCTTTGTTGTCCAGGATGTCCATCGACAACTGTATGGCGGCGTCGATGCCTTCCGGCTCGCCGGGGTGGATGCCGTTGTTGATGAAGATCACCGGCAGGCCGGCGGCAGCCACCTCCTCCGGCGTGGAGAGACCTGCCCGCGAGAGGATGAACAGGTGCAGCGGCTTGCCCACGTCGGTGGTGCCGCCCTCGAGAAGGGTTGCCTCCGGATGATGGCCGGCCAGGTAGCGGTAGGCTGCGATGATCTCATCGTAGGTGAGTGTCTCGTTGCGGTCGTAGCGTAGCGTCATCTGGGCGGGAAGGGCCAGGGTGATAGCACAAAAAAGGGCGAAAGAGAGAGTGCGTTTTATGTTTTTCATGGTGCGGGTGTGTTATGTTCTTCCATTTCCTTCCTCCATCCGGATAAAAATTTTTTCAAATAAGCATTTTCTGTCCCTGATATGGCGGTGTCGAGCTCCCTGCTGATCTCGTGGGGAGGGTCTTTCAGCAGATCCTCCAGAAAACGGATCACGGTGAGGGCCTCTTCTTTTTTCCTGCCTGCTAGATCTTCAAAAAAATTCCGGGTGATCAGGTATCGCTGCCGGTGGTGTTGCAGCAGGGCGGGGGAGGAAGAAAGGAGAGGCTGCATGTTGCCGAAGCGTTTTTCCAGGTTGTCCTGCACCTTCCCGGCCATGGCTGTGACCGGGATGTGGCGCAGGGAGTAGATCTCGTAGTAACGGCATACGCCGGTATATCCGAAGGCGTCCAGGTCGTCGGCGACGGCCAGCAGGGTGAATATCCTGCCGGCGGGGGTGTCGCCGCTGATCTTTTGCCGGTATGTTTTGTCGTCGTGTTTTTCTATGGCTGTGAGGATCTCCTCCTGCAGGGGAGGGGCTTCCGGCAGGGTGCTGAAGAACCTTTCTGCCAGGCGGCGTGAGGCGGCGCCGTGGGCGGGGGAGAGCGTCTCGCTCATGCCGGTGTCGTGCAGCAGACAGGCGAGCAGGAGGGCCTTGATGCCGTCGCCGCCGGGGGGAGAGAGCCGGGGCTGTGCTGCGGTGAGGAGCTCACGGGCATGGTACCATGTGCGCAGGTGATGACGCTCGTCGTGGGAGGGAAGGGTTATATCCCTGAAACACTCACGGCAATATGCATACGCTCTGCCCAGCCATTCCTGCTCGGCAGTTATGATCAGGTCCTGAACCATCGGGGTATGTGAGGCAAAAAGAACGGGTTCTTTTCGACAAGATCAGGAGACCATTATTTTCCTGCGATCTCCTTGGCCAGTTCCAGGATGGTCGTGTCGTCCAGTGTGACGATGCCGCCGTCCGGGCCCGGCTCCAGGTGAATTCCGATGCTTTCCCCCTCTTTATAATTGGTGCCGCCGAAATAATTCCTTACCGTCTCTACATTGATGTCGAGTTTCTCTGCGATCACCCGCATCGATCCATCCGGCAGACTGTCCTTTATTCTGCGCAATTCATTAAAAGTGAGCGTTATAGACATGTTCTGATAAGATTTAATTTATATTGAGGTTCGACCTATAAAGATAAGAAAGATATTTTTTTCAGGCAAAAAGAATTTGGTTTGTGGTTCGCAGGTGAGAATGCAGAAACTTATCGCAAAAACGACGAGCTACCTCTCCGGCATGACATATATCTGGCCGTGCATCTGGCGTGTGACGACGATGGGGGTATCCTTGTCGATGAAGCCCATCTCGGCGACGGCATCGTATACTTCGCCATCGATCTCCACCTTGCCGGCGGGTCGCAGTTTGGTGAAGGCTTTTCCTTTTTTCCCTGTGAGCTCTTCCTGTATTTTCTGATCTACGCCCACATAGCCTTCGGCGGTCTCCAGTTCGGTGTTGAGGGCCAGTTTCAGCTTACGGGATCCGGCCAGTTTTTTTGTGAGCCAGATGGAGAGGATGATGGCCAGGAGGGAGGAGACCAGCACGATGAAGAGGGAGCGCAACAGCATGTTGACGGCCAGCATGGGGTTGAAGCGGAAGACGATGTTGTCTACGAGGCTGAGGGTGAGTCCTGTGATCACGAGGATGATCCCCGAGATGCCGGCCACGCCGAAGCCGGGGATGGCGAAGATCTCCACGGCGATGAGGATGAGTCCCACCACGAAGAGGATGATCTCCCAGTGCTGGGCCAGCCCCTCGAGGTAGAGGGGGGCGAAGTAGAGGATGGCGGCCATGACGGCAGCAGCCAGGGGGAAGCCTATGCCGGGGGTGCGCAGTTCGAAGTAAATGCCGCCGATGATGATCATGATGAGTATGCCCGAGACGGCCGGGCTGGCGAGGAAGCCTATGATCCTGTCCACCGGCTTGATCTCATAGCGCACCACACGGCTGTCGCCGAGGCCTGCCTTTTTCAGCACCTCTTCGATGCTCTCTGCTTTGCCTTCGCAGTAGCCCAGGCGCAGGGCCTCGTCGGTGGTGAGGGTGAGCACCTTGCCCGAGTCGCTGATGCCCGGCACCTGTATGCGGGGGTCGACCATCGCCTCGGCGATGCGCGGGTCGCGGCGCCACCGTATGAGCGTGTCGCCGTCACGGACGAGGGTGTCTTTGCCGTGTGCCTCGGCTGTGGCCCGCATCATGGCACGCATATAGGACTGGTACTTGTCGGGCACCTGCTCGCCCGTCTGGTTGACCACCGTGGCGGCGCCGATGGTGGCGCCCGACCGCATGTAGATGCTGTCGCAGGCGATGGAGATGAGGGCTCCCGCCGAGGCGGCGTTGTTGTCGATGAAGACCATCACGGGGATGTCGCAGTGCAGCAGGGCTGTGCGTATGCTGTCGGCGCTGTTGAGCAGCCCCCCGTAAGTGTTCATGTGGATGAGGATATAGTCGGCATCGACGGCGCGGGCGTTCTCCAGTCCTTTCTTCGTCAGTCGCCACGCCGGCCGGGCTATCTCCTCACGGATGGGGAAGACATAAACGGTCTTGCCGGAGGACAGGGTGGCCTGCTGCAGCGTATCCGGCGTGGCAGTGTTGCCCGGCACCGTATCCGACGCCAGGGTGTCGCCGGCAGCGCCGGCGAAAGAGATGCCCGCAGGGAAGAGAAGAAAAAAGAACAGGATCAGCGTTTTGCTCATCGGTACAGGATGTTTGGGGGTCCACTTCCTGCAAATATAAGAAGAGTTACGGCTTTATGATCTATGTAATGGTTCAATACGGCTTATTTTCCTATTTTTGCCGGAGAATAACGATCCCTGCCATGGAAGAACACGCTCTGCTGGCTATCTCCCCCGTTGACGGGCGATACCGCGAAAAGATCAAAGAT
>CAZYQV010000349.1:0-2522 GCA_964649775.1 uncultured Rikenellaceae bacterium | reverse complement strand
CAGATCCTTACCTTCAGCCGCCAGATGGAGGTGGAGAAGAAACCTTCCAACCTCAAAGATATTATCGAAGAGGTGCTGAACCTGGTGCGTGCCTCCCTGCCCAGGAACATTGAGATCGTTGCCGACCTGGATCAGCAGTGCGGTACCGTCATGGTGGATACCACCCAGATACATCAGGTGATCATGAACCTCTGTACCAACGCTTCCCATGCCATGACACCCGACGGTGGTACCCTCACCATCTCCCTCGGAGAGGTGGACCTGGATGCGGAAAAGGTCAAGAAACTGAACAAGATCTCTCCCGGGACATATGCCTGTATCTCTGTGAGTGATACCGGCATAGGGATGGACCAGCAGACACTGAACCGTATCTTCGAACCTTTCTTCACCAAGAAAGAGGTGGGGGTGGGCTCCGGCCTGGGACTGGCGGTGGTCCACGGCATCATCAACAGTTACCGGGGAGCCATCACCGTCGAGAGCGAACCGGGAAAAGGGACCACTTTCCGCATCTACTTGCCCCTCTTCGAAGAGCCGCAGGAGATAGAGGTGCCCGAAGAATATCTCAAGACCGGCATGGAACGTATCATGTTCGTGGATGATGAGGAAGAGATCACCTTCATCGGGAAAAAGATGCTTGAGAGCCTCGGCTATTCGGTGACCATACGTACCGACGGCAACAGGGCCTTCCAGGAGTTCAAAAGACATCCCGAAGATTATGACCTGCTGGTCACCGACCAGATCATGCCGGGACTGCTGGGTACCAACCTGGCAGCCAAGTTCAGACAACTTAACCCCAACCTGAAAGTGATCATCATCACCGGCGCCAAAGAGTCGATCAATGAAAATATCATCGATGATTACAAGATCGACGAACTGCTGTTGAAACCATTGAAAATAAGTGAGTTCAGCAAGGTTATCCGCGACGTGCTGGACAAAAACAATAAAAACAACTAATTATGGCAAAGATCATTGTTATAGATGACGAACCGTATATCCTCCTGATGCTTAAAAAAATGCTGGAGAAGGAAGGCCATCAGGTGGATATGGCCACCAATGGTGTGGAAGGGATCGACCTTTATCACAAGAACGGTGCGGATCTGATCATCACCGATATCGTTATGCCGGAAAAAGAGGGCCTGGAGACCATCATTAACCTCAAGACCGAGAACCCCTCCCTGAAAGTGATCGCGATCTCGGGAGGGGGCCGTGTCGACTCCCGTGAGTACCTGCATTCCGCCCAGCTGCTGGGAGCCGAAAAGATCTTTCAGAAACCTTTCAAGAAAGATGAGATCGTGAATGCCGTCAATGAGCTGCTGGCAAAATAAGTGGTGCGGCATGACATTTTTCCCTCTTTTTTGATTTACTGTTAAAAGACATTGTATATTCGTACAGGAATTGCATATTTTGTCTTCCCTTATACCATTACCTAAAATATCTGATAAAATGATAAAAAAAGTTTTCCTTCTGCTGGCTGTTGTCTTCTGGACGGCCGCAGCTTCTGTTTCGGCTGATGAAGCACGGCTGCTGCGCTTTCCCGATATCCATGGTGACCATGTAGTGTTTGTATACGCCGGTGACCTCTACCTTGTGGATGCCGGCGGCGGGATGGCCCGTCGCATCACCACGGGGAAGGGATACGAGTCCTTTCCGCATTTCTCCCCCGACGGGAGCATGATCGCTTTTACGGGGCAGTACGACGGCAACACCGAGGTCTTTGTCGTCCCCTCGTCCGGAGGCATCCCGCGGCGTCTCACCTGGACAGCCACCCTCGGCCGTGATGATATCGGCGACCGCATGGGACCCAACAACATCGTGATGGGATGGACCCCTGACGGGAAATACATTATTTACCGGTCACGCCGCTACTCATTCAACTCATTTACGGGTCAGCTCTTCATGGTGCCGGCAGAAGGCGGACTCTCCAAAGAGATCCCCCTCTCCAAAGGAGGGTTCTGTTCCTTCTCGCCCGACGGGAAGAAGATGGCCTTCAACTGGGTCTTCAGGGAGTTCAGGACGTGGAAGTACTACAAAGGAGGTATGGCCGATGATATCCGGATCGTCGACTTCGACACAAAAAAGGTGGAGAAGATCACCGACAATATCTCCCAGGACATCATCCCCATGTGGATAGGCGACCGTATCTATTTCCTCTCCGACAGGGACCGTACGATGAACCTGTTTGTCTATGACCTCTCCACGAAGCAGGAGAAGAAACTGACCGATTACAGCGATTACGATATCAAGTTCCCGGGCTTTGACGACAAGCATATCATCTGGGAAAGGGGTGGATATCTCTATACATACAATGTCGGCAGCGGTAAGGTGGACCAGCTCCACGTGCAGATCGCCAACGATGAGAAATGGAGCCGCAGCGGCTGGGAGGATGCCTCGCAATGGATCTCGTCCGTCGATCTCTCTCCCGGCGGCAAAAGACTCCTCTTCAGCGCCAGGGGCGATCTCTTCACCGTCCCTGAAAAAGAGGGGATCACCCTTAACCTGACGGAGTCGTGCGACGCCAACGA
>CAZYQV010000348.1:0-7518 GCA_964649775.1 uncultured Rikenellaceae bacterium | reverse complement strand
CCCACACAACAGGGAATGGATATCAACCCCAACGATATCGAATCCATACAGATCCTGAAGGATGCTTCCGCTACCGCTATCTACGGTGCCCGCGGGGCCAACGGTGTCGTCCTGATCACGACCAAAAGAGGGGAAGCCGGCGAAAACCATATCTCCTATACCGGTTACGTGGGAACGCAGCACCTGAAGAATCCTTTTGATATGCTGGATGGCAAACAGTACATGTTGCTTGCCAATGAGCTGTACAAGGAGATCGAGGGACAGGAAAATACGGAATATGGCGTGTACACCCCTTCCCAGCTGAAATCGGATGTGAATACCGACTGGGTAGAGGTATGTAGTCGCCCGGGAGTGGTACAGAACCATACGTTACAGTTTATGGGAGGTACCGAAAAGACCAAAGTCCTTTCGAGTATCGGATATTTCAGCCAGCAGGGTGTGCTGAAAAATACCGACTTCAGGAGGATCTCCGGACGTGTGAACGTGGACCAGGTGGTCACGGACTTCATCAGGGCCGGCGCCACCATCTACGCCAACCAGGAGAAATCCAACTATCAGTTGTATGAAGGGAACATCCTTAACTCCAACGTTTTGTACAGTATCCTGAACTATGATCCTACCGTGCCTCCTTACAATCCCGACGGCTCTTTCGGGCGTCCTCCGGGAGGCAGGGGAGATAACCCCCTGGCTAACCTGTTGGCCCGGGACAATGACCTTACCAAGAACCTTCTCAACGGAAATGTATACCTGGAGATAGAACCCCTGAAGGGGCTGAAGATAAGGACCAACGGAGGGGTTGAGATCATGAATGGCAACGTGGGCAACTATTTGCCGAGATCGACCTACCAGGGAGGTATCGATAACGGCGTGGCCAGTACCACCAACCTGGGAACGACTCATCAGCTTTTTGATACATGGATCACCTATAATCTCGACAGGGAAAAGCATGCTTTCAATGCCATGATCGGTTATTCCTATGAGAAATTTATCGGGGAAACACGCCACATCGGTGTGAAAAACTTCTCGACAGACCTCTTTTCCTATAACAATCTGGGGGCTGCTTCCGACATTACCAACGTATCATCTTATAAGTATGAGAATATCCTGATCTCCTATTTCGGCAGGATCAATTATTCTTACGATAATAAGTACCTGTTTACCTTTACCCTCAGGACAGACGGCTCTTCACGGTTTGGGGAAGACAACCGCTGGGGTTTGTTCCCCTCGGGATCATTTGCATGGAAACTGAGCCAGGAACCTTTTATTCAGGACCTGGGAGTCTTTTCCAATCTGAAGCTGCGTCTGGGTTACGGGACTACAGGGAATGACCAGATAGGGAACTATTCTTCCTATGCCCTGATGCGGAATACCCATCTTACTTTCGACGGTATCAATAATGTTGTAGGGATACACATGAACCAGGGTTATCCCGAGAACCCTTCCCTGAAGTGGGAGACAACCTCACAGTTCAATGTCGGTCTCGATATGGGTTTCTTTGACAACCGTCTGACCATCACCATGGACGGGTACTACAAGAAAACCTCCGATCTGCTGATCAGGGTGGATCTGCCTGCCTATTCCGGTTTTACCTCCGGCCAGGCCAATGTCGGATCCATTGAGAACAAAGGGTTTGAGTTTGAACTGGCGTCGAAGAACTTCGTCGGCAACTTCAAATGGGATACCCGTTTCAATTTTGCTGTCAACCGCAACAAAGTCCTGAATCTGGGACGCGCAGGCAATATCTATATCACCTCCTGGAAGCCGGTGGGTAATGTTTCGGAAGAGCAGTATGCGATCATCAAAGAAGGAGAACCCCTGGGAAGTCTGTTCGGTTATAAGTACCTCGGGGTGATCCAGGAAGGTGAGAGCTATGCCCCGCAACCGGATGCCAAGCCGGGGGATCCCAAGTTTGCCGATATCTCCGGACCCGACGGTGTCCCCGATGGCAAGATCACTTCCGACGATCGGACCATCATAGGAAATGCCAACCCCGATTTTATTTTCGGGATGACCAACACTTTCGCGTGGAAGAACTTCGACCTTTCCATCTTTTTCTACGGGTCGGTGGGCAATGACATGCTGAACATGACCCGCATGACCCTGGAATGGAAGAGGACCACCGATGCCCTGAATCGCTGGACCCCGGATAATACGGACACCGATCTGCCGCGCAACGGATTCTTCTACTCGAAATATGGCGGATACATCAATGATCATTTCATCGAGAAAGCCTCTTTCTTCCGGGTAAGGGATATTACCCTGGGTTATAACCTGCCGTGGGATAAAGTGGTGAAGGTACGGGTATATGTCTCGGGAGAGAACCTCCTGACCTTCACGAATTATTCGGGCTGGGATCCCGAGGTGGATACGAAGAGGTATGAGAACGACCCGCTGGTGCCCCACAGAACGGGCCTGCGTACCGCCAGTTTCGGCATGCAGACCGCCAATGCCGGTGCCGGACTGGATTTCAACTCATATCCCTCCATGAGAACCTATACTTTCGGGGTAACTGTTGATTTTTAATTAGTAGGTTATGGAAACATTAAAAAGAAAGATCATGAGAAAAATAATTTATATTTTATTGTCAGCATGGGTCATATCCTCGGGATGTACCAAACTGGAGCCTGAGATGTACAGTGATATGACCAGCTCCAATGCATATAATACCGAAAGTGATATCCAGGCTGCTCTTGTGGGTATATATGCTGATCTGGCACCTTTCCCCGGCGACGGCTGGATGTATTATAACGGTTATTTCGTGATGACCACCGACTACACTACCGATATGGGGTATTCTACCGCTGCCGGTGCACCTACACAGATGAGCAACTTCACTTATGATGCCAATAACCGGTACATCAAGTATAACTGGCGTTATATGTTTGAGGTGATCAGCAATGTCAATATGTTGCTCTCCAAGATCGATGGCGTGGAGATGAGTGAGGATGCGAAGAACCTGGTGAAGGCACAGGCGCGTTTTTGCCGTGCCCTGGCCTACAGGGATGCCACCGATGCGTGGGGGCCTGTCCCCCTGATGACGGAGGTGAAGAACCCCGTGGAAACCATCGACATGCCTTTGGCTTCGGTGGAGCGGGTAGACTCCCTGATCGAGGCAGACCTTACTTTTGCCATCAAATATCTTCCCGAGAAATGGTCGGGCACCGACCTGGCACGGGCCACCAAAGGGGCAGCGCTCACACTCATGGGGAAGGTATACATGCGGAAACATGATTACACCAATGCCAAGACCTATATCGACCAGGTGTTGCAGCTGCGTGATAAAGGTGTTTACCGCCTGAACCCCGACTTCAAGAATGTATGGTCGGATAACAACAAGTTTGACGACGAGTTGATATTCTGTATCCTGCATGAAGCCACACAGAACGGCGGGGAGATCACCAACCACTTCGGGCCGAGAGACAACCGGGAGGTGCCCCACAGATGGCAGTATTATGCCGTATCCCTCTATTTCTGGAGAAAGTATGATGACAATGACCCCAGAAAACAGTTCTTCTATTACAATTACGAGGGATATTCTCCCCGTGACGGGACGACCACCCACGGCTTCTATTACAAGATGCCGGATCCCGGCGAGACGACACCGCCCAACGACACCACCATGCTGCTGGTGAACGCGGCCACCAAGAAGTATTCCTATGAGATGGTCTCCAATTCCTATTACGACGGCAGGACGATCTCGGTATTCCGGCTCTCCGATGTTATCCTCTGCAAGGCAGAGATAGAGAATGCCCTCAATGGCCCGGCGGCAGCGCTGCCCTATCTCAACGAGATACGCCATCGTGCAGGAGCTCCGGAATACGGGGTGGATCCCAACTACCCGGCGCCCGGCACCAAAGAGGAAATGGCCGAGAAGATCCTTGATGAACGGGGATTTGAACTGGTGTTTGAATACAAACGCCGTCCCGACCTTATCCGGTTCGGCAAGTATGCCGAGGTATGTAATGCTTATCTGGCTTCCAGAGGGATGGCCGAGGTGGTGGACGACCACATGCTCCTGCTGCCTTATCCCCTTGTCGAGGCTCAGAACAATAAGTACATGGCTGAAGAGAACCTGAACAGACTGCCATAGTGAACCGATAGCTGTCATGAGAAGGAAAGGGAATGATGCTCCGGCATCATTTCCCTTCCCTTTTCTGAAAAACGAATGTATGAAAGGCAAAAAAGTGAAAAAAATTGTTGTTTCCGGAGTTGTCATCCTGACGGCCTTCGTGGTGTATCACCTGGTGTTTCGGGTGAACATTGAGGATATTCGTCTGACATCGCCGAACAATTATGCTTTTCAGGAGGATATCAGCATCACGCTTGATCGTCCTGCCCGTGTCTGCGTCGAATACTGGAGAGAAGGGGGCCGGGAGAGATACAGGACGGTGCCGGCGGAAAAGAGCAGGGAATACACGGCACATCTCCTGCTGCTGAAAACATCCGCGACCTATCATTACAAGGTGATCATCCGTCGCGGTCTCTTTCCTGTAACCACCAAAACTTTTTCCTTCCATACGCGTGAACAGTCCCCCTGGCTGAAGTTCAACTGGCTGCATGAAGAAAACCCCCATGATTCCACGGCCCTGGACAATGGCCTGGTGATGCTCTGTTATGCCCGCAAACCGGGTTTTATCGCCATGGTGGACGGGGACGGGGATATCCGCTGGTACTGGCAGGTTGATGACATAGGGGTAAGGGTCGCCAACCTCACTCCCCGCGGCACCATTATCGCGATGCTGAGACCGCCGGTGAAAGATGTGATCAATGACGTACCCAAGAACAGGGCCCAGATCCTGCGGGAGATGAAGAAACCGATCCGCCGGGGGAAAATAGGCTTTGTCGGGGGTACAGCCATCGTAGAGATCGATCTTACCGGCAAAGTGCTGTGGCGCCTCGACCTGGACAAGAATCCGCAGGCAGCCGTTCATCTGATCCATCATGATATCCGGATGGACGACCGGAAACATCTCTATACCCTTTACCGGCCCAAAAAGATCATCCACATGGAAGAGATAGGGGGGACAGGTATCGACACCCTCGTGGGCGACGGGATCGTGGTGATGGACACTGCCGGTAAGGAACTGTGGAAATGGTCCATCTGGGATCACTGGGACATCCGGAAAGATCCGTACATGCTGCGCTTTGCTTACGACCGTTTCCATGCCAACGCACTGAACTTTGATACGGACGGAAATTTCCTGATGTCACTGGCCATAGAAGATCAGATATGGAAAATAAACCGAAAGACGGGGGCGGTGATGTGGAAACTGGGAAAAGGCGGAGACTTCAGCATGGACAGCAGTTGTTATTTCTCTTTCCAGCATGATGTCCATATAGAGAAGAACGGTGATCTTATGCTTTTCGATAATGATATCAACAGGTCCCGTTCCCGCGTGCTGTCCTTTGCCCTCGATACCGTGAACAAAGTGGCAACAAACAAGCTGAACATCCCTCTCCCTCCGGCCAGGTTCACTTCGCGGATGGGGAGCGCCTATCTCCTGCCCAACGGGAAGCTCCTGGTTTGCAGCGCTAAGACAGGATCCGTTTTTGTCATGGACACGCAGGGAGATATCCTGTGGGAGATCAATGCGCATTTTGTGCCTTACAGGGCTGAATATATTCCTCCCGGCACATGGGATAAATATTTCCGGAAGATCAACTGACACACCTGAAAAATGTCGGATAAAACGCAGAAAATAGTGAGTCGCAGTACACCGCATACCGTAAGTGGTGGTTACCTGTTCTTTCAGATGCTGAAGATCGGAGCCGTCTCGTGGGGAGGTTTTATGGCGTTGATCTCGGTGGTGCAGAAACAGTTCGCAGAAAAAGACAAGGTAATAGACAATGAGACCGTCCTGGACGGCATCGCCCTGGCCTCGGTGCTGCCCGGGCCTGTCGCTTTTAACGTTGTGACTTTTATAGGGTACAAACTTCGAGGTCTGAAAGGAGCTTTTCTGGCGATGGCAGGGATCCTGCTGCCGTCATTTATCCTGATGATCATCTTGTCTTATCTCTATTTTACGTATGGGAATATTCCGGTCATAACAAACTTCTTCAAAGGGATCTATCCTGCCATTGCTGCCATTATCCTGGCAGTGGTGATCGGGATGGCCGGAAAAAACATCAGGGATCTCTATCAGGCGGCTATCGCCCTGGCTGCACTGGGACTGCTGATATTCATGAAGAATTTCTTTGTCACCCTGATCGTGATGATCTCCGGCGGTATCCTGGGGTATCTGCTGTACAGAAACCGCGAAGAAGAGACGGAGGCCGCGAAAGATACGGCCGCGGAGGGGAGCCCGGGTGAGAAAGTATATCTCATCATCGGAAGCCTTGTCCTCCTGATCGCCTTGCTGGTGTGGGCACTGCCGCTCCTTTGTCCGGCATCCGTCAGGGCAGGCTGCATGCTTCAGCAAAAGATCACGCTGATCTTCTCAGGGCTCAGTCTTTCCCTTTTCGGCGGAGGTTATGTGGTCATCCCCATGCTGGAGAATGTTTTTGTCCACCATCTGGAATGGCTCACCCTCAAAGAGTTTGCCGACGGCATAGCATTGGGCCAGGTCACGCCGGGGCCTATCTTTATCAGTGCCACTTTTATCGGTTATAAGGCCGGGGGTCTTGCCGGAGCCCTGAACGCTACGGTCTCCATCTTCCTGCCTCCGGCCCTGCTGATGATCCTGCTGTCCCATTTCCTCGATACGCTCAAACATTCCAGGGCGGTACATGCTGTTTTCAAAGGCCTGCGGCCGGCAGTGATCGGGATGATCTTCTCTGCCGTCGTGACCATCGCCCGGGGCGCAGAACTCTCCTGGGTCTCCCCCGTCATTTTTGGGATCGTATTGCTTTTGGTACTTTATTATAAGGTTAACGTTGTGTATATCATTCCTCTGGCCGGTATTGCCGGCATGATCCTGTTCAGATAGCAGGAAAGGGATGGAAAAATATTAAAAAAGATATGATACAGCCCGTTCAAATAATTGGAACACAAAGATCCGGATCCAATCTGCTGCGGTTGATGCTGAATCAGTTTGACGGGGTCACGGCTCCCCACCCGCCCCATATCCTTCAGCGTTTTATGCCGCTGCTCCATGTGTATGGTGATCTGGATCTCCCGGGAAATATGTACCGGCTTGTGGATGACGTATGTTCCCTGGTAGAACTGAACCCCGTGCCCTGGCATATCCGTTTTAACCGGGAACAGGTCGTGCACAGATGCAGGGAAAACACCCTGTTTGAAATATTCCGGGTCATCTATGATCTGAAAGCGGAACAGGAAGGCGTCCGTTACTGGGTATGTAAAAGCATGACCAATGTGAATTTCTTCCGGGACCTGGAATCGTTTGAGGTAAAACCTCTCTATATCCATCTCATCAGGGACGGAAGGGATGTCTCCTGTTCTTTCCGGAATGCTATCGTGGGAGATAAGCATATCTATAACCTGGCAGAGTTCTGGAGAAAAGAACAACAGGCTTGCCTGGACCTGCAAAAGAGGGTGGGAGCCGATCGTCTGATAAG
>CAZYQV010000347.1:0-3338 GCA_964649775.1 uncultured Rikenellaceae bacterium | reverse complement strand
GTTAATGAGTTTTGAGTTTCGAGTATCGAGTTGTGAGTTTTTAACAGGGATTGTAAAAACCTTTTCAACCCTTCAACTCCTCAACTCTTCAACTCTTCAAGCATCAAGCATCGAGCTTCAAGCTTCCCTTCTGCGCCCCTCGATACAGTCCTCGCTCCGCTCGGCCCACTCGGGGAGCGGAAGGTCCTCACTCTTCGACCCTTTAGACTTTTCGACTCTTTAACCTTTTAACCTTTCAACTCATCAACTTTTCAACCCCGGCAAGCCGGCCTGCCTGCCGGTAGGCAGGGATGTTGGATATGCCCTTGCGGGCATGTTCGATGCCTGCTGCGCAGGCGTTTGTGGTTCGATGTGGCTTCGCCACTTTTGAGGTTATAGCCCTTTCAAACCTCAAACCTTCAAACAACCGCGAAGCGGTTACCAAACTTTCAAACTCTCAAACGCGCGTAGCGCATCAACCTTTCAACTCATCAACTCCTCAACTCCTCACCCTTTCCCCCCCTTAATAACCTCCCTCTCCTCTTCAGTAAAATAATTGACCGACGGCTTGATATCCAGCACCGGTGTCCCGTCAATGGCATCCAGTCCACGCACCAGCAGGCGGTTGCCCATCCTTTTCTCCAGCCTCACCGTAGCTACGCCGATCGCCGAAGGACGGTGCGGACTGCGCGAAGCAAAAACGCCTTTTGTCTCACCCGAGTACACCTGGGTACGCAATTCGTAACCTTCCGCACGATGAAAATAGAAAAGGATATCCAGAAACTCCTCCTCCTCGATGCGGTACAACCCCTCCACATACTCCGGAAAGACCGTGATCACCGAGATGATCCCACTGAATACTTCCGGTCCTTCCGGTTCCTTCACCCGGTTCTCCACCCGTCCGATGACCCGTACACTGATCTCTTCTGCCATATTCAGTCCCCCGTTCTTCTGACAAAATGCCCTGAATGCCTTCAGTGCACTTCAATGTCTTACTTACCTCTCCCTCTCTTTCAACTTTTCAACTTTTCAACCCTTCAACTTTTCAACCCTTCAAGCATCGGGCATCAAGCTTCAAGCTTCTTCATTCCAACGCTTTGCTCATCATCAGATCGCCATATTCCACACCTTTCATGCCGATCAGCTTGTCGGCCAGCTCCCGGATCTCACTGGCCCTTCCCTTCACGGCGATCGTCTCCAGGCAGGCATCGTGCGTCACGTGGATATGCTGCAACGCCAGGATCAGCGGCTGATACTCATGCTGGATGTGGATCGACTGATCCACCACATCCCGCTTGTGATGATCATACACCAGCAGGATCGCTCCCGTTACCACATCATTTTCCTCCCATCCACGCTCCACTTTGTATTTCTCGATCAGATAGGCGATCGCCTGCGACCGGTTGGGAAACAAGCGCTTGGTCACCAGATCATCCAGATCATCCAGCAACTCTTTTTTAAGGGAAACCCCGAAACGTTGTACGCCCATGGTGTTACGTTTTTCTACAAAAATATCACTTTCTTCATTTCTTCAAAACAGAAACGGAATATTTCTGAAAAAAAACCGCTCTTTTTCTACCTTTGGTCTCTTGGAACAACACTGAATCATTTTGAAAAGCGGCCGGTACGGAATATGGTATGCATGGGGGCTCCTGCTCTTTGTGGATCTCTCCATGCGTGGAAGCGCCTGGCTACTGCATACGACCGGGGGACTGCGTTTTCTGGCCAATTACCTGATGTCGGCCATCGTACTGCTGACACTCTTATCCCTGCTCTCGCTCATCCGCAGGAGATGGCTTTTCTGGTTGCTGTTTTCTTTCACCGTGATCCTCCCCCTGCTCGTCGAAGGCAACTATTTCTCGGTATACCGCAAGTTTTTATCCCCCTCGCTCTTTTCGGTCTTTTTTGAGTCCCCGGCCATGGTGACCGCCACCTCGGCAGCCAACCTCAACATCCCCGTTATGTTGTATCTTCTGACCATATCTGTGGTGGCAGGTATTTCCCTTCACCGTTATGAAGTTCGCAGGAAGTGGATATGGATCCCCGATGTGCTGGTTTTTTCGGGATTTTTCATCTTTTTTCTGCTACACTGGTACAGCGTCACCAACTTCCAGCACAGTTCTTTTGCTTTCTACAGCTCTTTCACCGAGAACCTGCTGGTGCGTCACGACAAGACGATCCATCCCGACCGTGTGGCATTGTCGCCCGTGACTCCCTGTGCGGATGCCCCCAATTTCGTTTTGGTCATCGGCGAATCGCAGGTACTCTCCCACATGAGTCTGTACGGATATCACAGGAAGACCACCCCGCTGCTGGACTCATTGCGACGCGACGGGAAGATCATCCCTTTTACGAAGGCGGTGGCCGCCGGCAACAAGACCCGCCTCAGCATACCCTACATGCTGGAAGGACTGGAAGGACCCGATCCCGGGGGGGCTTTCTTTCGTTATCCCTCTCTCTTCAACTATATGAAAGCCGCCGGCTATCACACCCTTTTCATCTCGGCCCAGGACCTGCACTGGGGCTACCTGGACAAGTACTTCGACGACGGCAGCATCGACCTGCTCCTCGACGGCTCCTCTTTCAGCGGCAGCGTGGATGTACACAAAGGGGCCGACGACCTGGTGGTGTTGCCGCATCTGTTTGAATACCTTGAAAAATACGGTGCCCCTTTCCTGCTGGTGGTGCAGATGGACGGCAGTCACTACCCCTATAACATCCACTCGCCCGACAGCCTCAAACGCTTTCTCCCCGAGGAGAGCCCCAACTGTGTCAACGCTTTCGACAACACCCTGCTGGTCACCGACCTCTACCTGGCCCGTCTCCACCGTTACCTGTCGGAACACTTCCCCCACACCTGGATGTTCTTCACCCCCGACCACGGTCAGAATTTCGGCGGGCTCAACGGCCGTTTCAACGACAACTTCATGCCGGATGTGTGGCACAACCCACTGATCGTCTTCCCTCCGGAAAAGGAGAGCCTCCCCGCCCGGACAGCGGATAAGCACAGGGAGCGTCTGACCTCCCAGTCCGATATCTTCGCCACCATCCTCGAGCTGGCCGGCATACGCCCGCAGTACCGTGTCGACGCGGTCTCGCTCCTCGACACCACGGGACAACACGATTTCGTCACCTGCATGGAATATATGCCCACCTTCCACAACGATCCCTCCGGCATCGTCGTAGACACATCCCTGCAGTCCCTTTATATTGATTTTGCCAAAGGCTCGGTCACCGACTACCGCAACGGCCGCAGCTACCGCTACGACCGTCTCGAGCCGGCCATCCGCACCATGCTTGACCATCGCCTGCAGCGCAAAGAGCCGGAGAAGGAGTTGTGAGTATCGAGTTGCGAGTTG
>CAZYQV010000346.1:0-4300 GCA_964649775.1 uncultured Rikenellaceae bacterium | reverse complement strand
TTCGCCGGTGATCATGCTCTCGTCGATGACGGCACTGCCTGTGGTGAGCACGCCGTCAACGGGGATCTTTTCACCGGGCCTGACCCGCAGGATATCTCCCGCTTTCACCTCTTCGAGGGGAATCTCTATCTCCTGACCGTTGCGTATCACCCGTGCCACGGGCGGAACGAGGTTCAGCAGCGCTTTGATGGCTGAGTTGGTCTTGCTGTGGGCACGCAGCTCAAGCACCTGTCCCAGCAATACCAGCGTGAGGATCACCGCCGCCGCCTCAAAGTAGAGATGTACATTCCCCTGCGCATCCTTGAATTGATCCGGGAACATTCCCGGGAACAAAAGCCCGAAGACGCTGAAAAGATAAGCTGCTCCCACGCCGATGGAGATAAGCGTCCACATATTGGGATTCCACCGCCGTATAGAGCTCCATCCCCGGACAAAGAAGATCCGGCTCGAGTAAAAAAGTACGGGTGAGGCCAGGAGAAACTGTACCCACCCCCAGAATTTTACGGGAGCGATCGCCTTGAGGTCCAGAAAAGGGATATAATCCGACATGGCAATGATAAACACCGGCACGGAGAACGCCAGGGCGATCCAGAACCTTTTGGCCATGCGTTTGTAGGCTTTTTCCTCTTCACTCTCCACCTCACCGGAGACCGGCACCAGCTCCATGCCGCACTTGGGGCAGTCGCCCGGCTCATCACGGATGATCTCCGGATGCATAGAACAGGTGTATTTCACCCCTTTCCCGGGAGTGGCGGTTTTTGCCACTTTGATCAGATGCATGCCGCATTTGGGGCAGTCACCCGGCTCATCATAGGTCTTGTCGCCCTCGCAACGCATGGGGCAGTAAAATACCGTCTGCCTGATGCCAGGTATTGGAATTTCCTCTTTCGCGGGGGGGTTGTTTTTATGCTCATTTTGAAGGAATGCATTTGGCTTTTGGATCGTTTTCATATTGCTCTGTTTTATCTTTGCTACAAAGATCCGACAGAGCATACTCATTCTTTTACATGATTTTCGGAAAAAAGTACAGGATTTCCAAAGCCCGAAGCTTGAAGCTCGAATGTTGAAGGAGAGTCAAGGCCTAACCTTACAGTTTATGTTTCAGCAGCCGGTTGAAGAATACTTCGAAGTAATAACGGTACCCGGAGGCAAGGCTGTAATAGATCGTCTGTCCCTGACGGCGTGTTTTCACCATGCCCAGGTCCTTTAGTTTTCTCAGATGCTGGGATACGGCCGGGATCTTCATCTCCAGGATGTTGGTGATGTCACAAACACTCAGTTTCTCCTCCTGAAACAGAAGGTAAAGGATCTTCAGCCGCACCTCATTGCCGGACAGATAAAAAAGTTCCGCCAGGCTGCGGATCTCTTCCGCTTCGTTGAGAAGCTTTGCCCGGTGGTTGTGGATCAGATAAGGGTCGGCATTGACCTTTTTACAGGGTTCACCTTTATTGTTTCCCGATGGGGTCATGGAACGAAAGATTTAGATAAAGGTAATGCTTCTTTAGTAATTAAGCAACTGCTGAATTATTAAAGAAAGCATTTTCTCTCCCTTCATAATTTGTAATTTGAATTCTTACAGCCGCCCGATCACCTTCTCAAGCTTTTCTGTGATCTGAGCTGCTACGGCTTTCACTTTTTCGTTCTCTACGGCCAGCATCGACTGCAGGGCATGGATGGCCGATACCTCCGTTTTGCCTTCGGGCAACTCCCGTATGATCACGTTACAGGGCAGCATCAGTCCGATGCGGTCTTCAGCCTGCAAAGCCTCGTATGCAAATTTCGGGTTACAGGCACCCAGTGTGGTGTAACGGGGCATCTCCGCGCCGATCTTGTTGCGGAGCGTCTCGTCCATATTGATGCGGAAGAGCACGCCGAAACCTTCTTCTTTCAGTTTTTCTGTCACTTTTTCTATGGCTTCTTCGAAACCATAATCGGTTGTCTTATTGAAGTAATAGTTCATAATCCTATTGATATTATTTGTATAAAAACTCTTTTTCCTTCATCACAAGATAACATTTCCTTGTCGATAAAGACATTGCTTTTATTGTTTCATCGCCGGATCGTTGTCGTCCATCTGCATGCCGCCGTGGTTATGGCCCGTGGACACCTTGCCCCCTTCGGGGTTCATCATGCTGGGTTTGCCGGAGAGCTGGGCTGCCGCGTCGATCTTGAAGACGCCGTTGGTGGCGATCTCTTCGCCGGCCGTGAGGCCCGCCTCGACGATGTAGTAGTCGCCGGCGGCGGGTCCCAGGGTGATCTCGCGGTACAGGAAGGTGGGGTTCTCACGTTCCGGCACCTTCACATACACCACAGACCTCTTGCCTGTCCACAGGACGGCCGACCGTGGTATGAGCAGGGCCTTGCCGCCGGGGATGCGCGAGGTGAGCCTGCCGTCGGCGAACATGCCGGGCTTGAGACGCCCGCCGCGGTTGGCCACTTCAACGCGTGCCAGCGCTACCCTCGTCTTCGGAGGGATGACCGGGTCGATGAAGGTGATCCTGCCGGAGAAATTCTGTCCCGGCAGCGACCGGATGGTGAAGTCGACACGATCACCTTTACGTACCCAGGGGAGGTCTTCCTCATATGCTTCGAACTGTACCCATACCCTGCTCAGATCCACCACCTGGAACAGTCGCCCCCCTTCTCTGACATAATCGCCCGGAGCTACGTGACGCATGGTCACGGTGCCGCTGATGGGGGAGAGCACATCGAAATAGTGGATGATCTTGCCTGCGTTCTCGAGATCGTCGATCTGCTTGTCGCTGAGGTCCCACAGCTTCAGCTTGGTGCGTGCCGACCGGTAGAAGGCGGGGTTGGTCTCTTTGTATTTCATGGCTTCCAGCAGCTCCTGTTGCGCCGATACCAGCTCGGGTGAGTAAATGGAAGCCATCCGCTGGCCGGCACGGATGCGCTGGCCGGTAAAATTGACGTACAGCTTCTCGATCCTCCCGCCGTAACGGGCCGTGAGATTGGCGATGCGGCGCTCGTCGGCCGTCACTCTGCCCAGCAGGAAGGAGGTTTTCTCCGGTATCTTCGCCACCACCTGGGAGGTCTGTATCCCGGCCAGGCTGGCCGCCGAGGCGGTCATCACCAGCTCGCCGGGGGAAGATGCTTCTTCCTCACCGCCACTCTGTGCATTGGCCAGCGGGATCAGGTCCATGCCGCAGATGGGGCACTGCCCCGGCTCGTCCATGCGTATCTGGGGATGCATGGAGCAGGTCCAGATCGTGTGACCTTCTTCTTGTGTTACGGTGTGTACTACCGCTCCTTCTGTTCCTTCCGGCACCGGTGCAGCCGGCCGGTGGAAAAGGAGCCAGCCGAGGAAGATGCCGGTGATCACGGCACTCCCGCCGAGGATCCAGGTCTGTTTGTTGATGTGTATTTTCATAGCGTTTGTTTTGAGAGACAAGGCGATGCCTTGTCTTTACATTTGTTATTCTTATTTGTTGCTTTATCGCTTTATCTTTTCATCTCTTGGCGTATTATCGTCCAGCCCTCTCCCTGGGGGAGTCAGGTTTCGTATCTCATTTTATCCTGCTTCTTTATCTTCCTGTTAAATACCTCGCGAACACCAGTACCGTATTACGGTCGGTGCGGGCTTTTTCCAGCTCCAGGTCGTAGGTCAGTACTTTGCGCTGCATGCGCAGCACCTCCTCAAAGTCCCTGTTCTGTGTTGCATAGGAGGTTTGCAGCATCCGTATCGACTGGTGTGCCCTCCGCGACTGGGCTCTGTACAGTTCCAGCCGTCGTTCGGCATCCAGATAGTCTTTCCAGGTGTTCTCTGCCAGGGTGATGAGGAGATTTGTTTTGTTCGTTTTTTGAAGATCGACACTTTCCTGCAATAAGGCAGCCTGTTTTATCAGGGCGTTGTATTTTCCCCGGAACAGCGGGATGGTGATGCCGATCCTGGGGAAGAGGAGCGCGTCTTTTCCTCCGAAAGCGTCATCGGGGCCCCGTCCCGTGATGATATAGTCGATGCCCAGAGTGATGTTGGGGGCTCCCTTCTTGCGGGCGGCCTGTTCCTGGTACTGCAACGACTCTTTCTCATGGTCGAGGCTGATGAGCTGGTGGTTGTTGAGGCGTATGCTGTCGAGCCAGGCGGCTTTGCTGGGCACCATGTTCTGTTCTTCCCACAGCGTGTCGGGCACTGTGACGGCCAGCGCCGGATTGCGGTTCAGCAGGTTGTTGAAAGCCACCTGCTGCGCCTGGTAACGGTCGCGCAGCAGCGCCAGCCTGTTCTCCAGGTCGGCTGCCTCCATCTCGATACGCAACTCGTCGACACCCGACACCAGACCGGCCT
>CAZYQV010000345.1:0-3707 GCA_964649775.1 uncultured Rikenellaceae bacterium | reverse complement strand
ATGGAACAGAACCTGCTCTCCATCTACCGCGGCAAAGTGAAACTCCTGCCCTCCAAGCTCAACACCCAGAACGCCGCCGTCCTCGGCGCCAGCGCCCTGGTGTGGAACCATACACAAAACCATAAGGAGGAAGGATAATGTTGAATTTTGACTGATGAAGGTTGAATGATCAGGCAGGGATAATGCCTGAGACAGATACAAGACAATAGCTCCGGGAAACCACAAAATTCGTATATTGTTGTAAAAAAACTTCCGGATCTATGGCTGGCGGCGCTCATATTTTCCTCAGGATACTGATGATCACGGGAGAGACCCTGGTCTTTTTCCTGGCGGCAGTACTGTTGCGGCCCTACCTTCCCCACCGGCGGCATAAGACCTCCTATCTCCTGCTGAAAATGAGTTACCTCATCTACCTCCTCTCCCTTTTTGCTTTTCTCTATTTCCTGGCTTTCTATCCCCGTTCGCTGGAAGAGTTCTTCACCAACCTCCTTTTCCTCATCTTCCTAATCACCCTCCTTTTACCGTCGGTGGTCATGCTGGCCCGCCGCAAAGTCCACAGGAAAAGATCGTTTTACAACTATTTTTTTACTATTTTTCACCTCGTAACCGCCGGTTTTTATATCTTTCTGTGGAGCAATATACGCTCGCTGTACGGATAGCTTTGCTGCCGGCCAAAAAGAAAGAAAAATGATCCAAGAGACACTTACCGGTTTTATCCGCAACGGTATAGAAAAAGGGTGGGACATCAAGGCCCTCTCCAACTACCAGGGTGACGACTTCACCTACCGTGAGACAGCCACCCTGATGGCCCGCATCCATCTGTTATACCGTGAGGCCGGCATCCGCGAGGGGGATAAGATCGCCCTCCTCGGCAAGAACTCCGTCCACTGGGGCGTGATCTACCTGGCCACGGTCACTTACGGCGCCGTCATCGTGCCGCTGCTGCCCGACTTCCGGCCGGCGGATGTGCAGAAGCTCATCGACCACTCCGACTCCCTTCTTCTCTTCTCCGAGCGCTCCCTCTTCCAGTCGCTCGACGCGGAGACCTTCCCCTCCGTCAGGGGGGTCCTCAGTGTGGAGGATTTCTCTCTCCTCCATGCCCGCGACAAGGAGGTGGAGGCGCTTGCCGGCCGGTGGGACGACCTCTTCAACAAAAAATACCCGGAGGGCTACCGTCGCGAAGACCTCGACCTGCCGGAGATAGCCAACGACCGCCTGGCCGTCATCAGCTACACCTCGGGCACCACAGGCAACTCAAAGGGGGTGATGCTCTCCCACAACTCGCTGGCGGCCAACGTGCGTTTCGCCCATCGCCACATGCCCCTCGAGGCGGGCGACCGCATCGTCTCTTTCCTGCCGCTGGCCCACGCCTACGGCTGCGCCTTCGAGTTCCTCTTCCCCTTCACCCTCGGCTGTCATATCACCTTCCTGACGAAGACCCCTTCGCCGCAGATCATCACCAAGGCCTTCGCCGAGATACGGCCCCGCCTGATCCTCTCGGTGCCCCTGGTGATCGAGAAAATATACAAGAAAAAGATCCTCCCCTCCCTCGAAAAACCCGTGATGAAGACCCTGCTCAGGATCCCGGGGATCAACAGCCTCCTGCACAAAACGATCCGCAAAAAGCTGCTGGAGGTCTTCGGCGGCAACTTCCACGAGATCGTCATCGGCGGGGCTGCCTTCAACCCCGAGGCCGAAATCTTTTTCCACAGGATCCGTTTTCCTTTCACCATCGGCTACGGCATGACCGAGTGCGGGCCGCTGATCAGCTACGCTCCCTGGGACGACCGCAAGCTCTTCTCCTGCGGACGGCCTGTCGACACCCTGGAGGTACGCATCGACTCGTCCGACCCGGAGAACGAGGCCGGTGAGATCCTGGTGCGCGGCGACAACGTCATGGAGGGCTATTACAAGAACGAGGAGGCCACCCGCCATGTGCTCGACGCCGACGGCTGGCTCCACACCGGCGACCTGGGCACCATGGATGCGGAGCAGAACATCTTCATCCGCGGCCGCAGCAAGAACATGATCCTCGGGCCCTCGGGGCAGAATATCTACCCCGAAGAGATCGAGGCCATCCTCAACAACTCCCCCCTCGTGGCCGACTCGCTGGTGGTCAACCGCGACAACCGCATCGTGGCGCTCGTCTACCCCGACCAGGAGGTGATAAGAGCCCGCCGCCTCGCCGGCGAAGAGCTGGCCAAGGCGATGGACAGGATACGCCGCGAGGCCAACAAAGAGCTGGCCGCATACATGCAGGTGCACCGCATCGAGATCATGGAAGAGGATTTCCAGCGTACGCCCAAGAAGAACATCAAACGCTTCAAATACCAGTAAGGCATATCCATGGGCGGAGATGCAGTGATCATCGTGGCCGGCGGTGAGGGCCGCCGCCTGGGAGGGGAGGTGCCCAAACAGTTCCTCCCCCTGGGAGGGGTCCCCGTGCTGTGGCACACCCTCCGGGCTTTCCACCGGTATGACCCCTCCCTGCAGATCATCGTCGTGCTCCACCCCGCCTGGACCGGTCACTGGCAGGAGCTCTCGGCCAGCCTCACCCCCGCCATCACCTACCGCATCACGGCAGGCGGCAGGACGCGGTTCCACTCGGTACGCAACGGCCTGGCCCTCGTGGAGGGCGACGGCCTCACCGCCGTCCACGACGCCAGCAGACCCCTGGTGAGCGAAGCACTCCTCCGCAAGACCTTCGACGCTGCCCGCGGGAAAGGCAATGCCGTGCCGGCACTGCCCGTCACCGACTCGCTGCGCGAGGTCACCGCCGACGGCAACAGACCCGTCGACCGCTCCCGCTACCGGAGCATACAGACCCCCCAGATCTTCCCCACACAGCTGCTGAAAAAAGCTTTCAGGCAACCCTGGGAGGAGGCCTTCACCGACGAGGCCACCGTAGTGGAAAAAACGGGGGAGAGGATCCACCTTACGGAGGGGGAAAAAAGGAACATCAAGATCACCACGGCCTTCGACCTGGAGGTGGCGGAGATGATCCTGAAGAAGGAGGAAGGATGATCGTTGAACGTTAACAAAAATATTATGAGAAAGTTTTTTAAAACCATCATTATGCTATTATTCAGCACAGGAGCGCTCCTGACAGAATTTTCCGCCGTGGCCCAGGAGTATTTCATGTACGTAGGCACCTACACCACCTGGAAAGAAGGCGGGAAGGGGATCTACATCTACCGTTTCGATACGCGCAGCGGGAAGATCACCTATGTGGACGTGAAGAAAGGTGTTCCCAACCCCACTTTTCTCCTCACCGGCACGCAGGGGCGTTATCTCTTTGCCGTCAACGAGCTGGGCAACGGCAAGGGGGCCGTCTCCTCTTATTACATCAACCGTCCTGACGGTGGCCTCACCCTCGTCTCCTCCCGGCCCACCGGCGGGGATGATCCCTGTCATCTCACTTTCGGTCCGGAGGGAACCTCCCTTTTCACGGCCAACTACAGCGGCGGGAATATCTCGGTCTTCCCTGTGGCAAAGGAGAAAAAGATACTGGCCCGTACGGCCCTCATCACCCACGAGGGTCACGGTCCCGACGCCTCCCGCCAGGAGGGTCCCCACCCCCACGAGGTAGTCGTCGAGCCCGGCAGCGGCCTCCTCTACGTCCCCGACCTGGGGCTGGACAAGGTCTTCATCTATCACCTCCACGGCAGCCGCCGGCCCCTGCCGGCAGACCCGCCGTCGCTCACCAC
>CAZYQV010000344.1:0-2793 GCA_964649775.1 uncultured Rikenellaceae bacterium | reverse complement strand
TCGGGATCCAGTCCTTTGCCGCGGATGAGATAACGGGTGATCTTGGCCGGCGGGGCCTCGGCAAAGAGCGGCAGACGGATCTCCCTGCCCCGTACATCCTTAAGGTCTTTCGCCGGATAGCGCGCGAGCATCACAAAATTGTCCCACACCACCAGCGCTGGGAATTTCACCCCTGCTTCTTTCAGCTTGGAGGAGGTGATCAGCGCCGAGAAGCTGATATCCGCCTTGCCGTTGACGATCCAGTTGAGATGTTTCTCGGTCTCTCTCCATACCTTCATCTCTTTGATGCGGAAGGTCTGGCGGATGCGGTCCGACTGCATCATGCGCAGGATGACAGGGTAAGCCACCGGCGTGGCCGACTGCAGGACGATCTCCAGCGCACCGCTCTTTTCCTCTTCTGCCTCCTCCTCCCGTGCCTTGTAGAAATAGATGCGGAATTCTCCTTCATCCGCTTTCTCCGTGACACTCTCAAAGCCGAGGTCCTTCAGCATGTTGATGATGGGGAAAGGTTCGAAACGCTGTACCAGCGTGAACCCCTCACCTTCTTTCAGCGAATAGGCTTTTTCCATGATCTTGTCGAACGGGTCGACCTCCATGTCCCGCACATCCATGACAGGGAACTCTTCCCTGCGGGCCTGCCAGTCGGTGGTCACACGGCGTTGTGCAACGGCGGGGTTATATACCGAGAGGCGGTACTCCTTGCCCTCCTCCAGGTTGAATTTCATCCCCAGCCCGTGGGCTATCTTGATAAGGATATCGGGTCGCTCGACGGAAAGGATGACGATGTTCTCACCCGGCTTGAGCTGTTTGATCTTGAGGGCCAGCATGTCACGGCTGCCCTCGTTGCAGATGTACCGTTCCTGGCTCTCCTGCCAGGTGATCCCAGACCCTTCGGGCAGTTTTTCCTCACGCACCTGTGAGATGCATTCCGGCATCTTGTCCACCAGGCTTTTCTCAATGCCCAGATAACGGTTGATCACGTGGAGGATTTCACACAGCGAGACCCCTGTGGCACGGGCTGCATCACGAAATGATGCAAAACGGGCCAGCGTCTGATAGAGAACGGGACTCTGTATGCGCTTGAATTTGGGTGAGAGGTTGATGAGGATCTCCTTCAGCTCGGGATACTTGTCCAGTATCTCCTTGACATTGTCGTGTCCCATGACCGGTCTTTCCACCACGGCATCCACAGGCTCCTCCACAATGGCCTCGACAGGACAGGCCTCCATGGCACTGCGGCAACTCTTTATCTCATTCTCCGAGAGCGGCTGTACCTTCACATAGGCCTTCCCTTCACTGTTCATCTCAAAATGACGGGGACTTACTTCCACACAGGCACGGCACCCGATACACTCTTCCGTGACCCTGAATCTGGTTCTTTTCATAATATATAATGACTCTTTTCTGCTTTTTTTCTGCCGACAAAGGTAGGACATGCTTCTGAAAATAGAAATACCTACATCTTGGTATTGTGGCTTTCCTGCAGGATGGCGGCAGAGCCTCCTTCCCGGCCCTCCCTGTCCGGCAGGTATCCTCCCTCAGGAAAGGGGACCGATCCACCTGCGTTGCGATCCATTATGGCGGACAAAAGAAGGGCGGAGGAGAGGCAGGTGCAGAAAAACGTTTTTCCATTGCGGATTTCCGGATAAATTGAAGGATAAGTTATATTTTTATGCTTTCCAATAATATATAATGAAATGAAAAGATCATTTTTTCTTCCCCTTTCCGTCCTGATGACGACAGTTTATTTTCTTCCGGTTGTTCCTTCCGCAGCCCAGAAGATCTCTTTCGAGACGGTGAAAGTAAAGTATGTACGGCTGCCTCTTCAGCCGTTGCCGGCGGAGGTGAAGAGCTATTACAGCAAGGTGGTTGTTCCGCAGAAGCGGGAGGACCCCAAATACCAGCATTACCGGGTATCTGTTGAGGGGCTGAAGTATGTGAGCTCTCCCGGCGGGGCCGGCCTGACCGTGGAGCTCAATTTCCGGGAGTTCGGCATGCTCGATCCGGAAAAGGTGAGTGATGAGGTGTACCGCGTCAATACGGCCCAGAAGGAACAGGGGTATTATTATGAGCTGCAGTATGATTTCCCTGCCGAGCTGGTGGTTACCACGGCTGATCACAAGGTGTTGCTCCACCGGGAGATGCATCCCGACTCGTCGGCCCGTTTCAGACAGTTCGGCAAATGGACTTTCTCGGAGGGTGAGCTGGAGGAAAAGTACCGCGCCGGGGCGGGCGATCTCAACCAGAAGGTTTTTGATGCCTGCCTGCAGTCGGTGCTGAAACAGTCGAAAGAGCTTGTCAACAGTGAGTTCGCTTTTACGCCGGTGACCTACCGCCAGAAGATCGCGGTGCTCAGGAGCAAGAAAACACCTTTTTATAAGGATTTCCAGAAAGCGGTCCAGCTGACGGGGGTGGCCTTCGATGTCGACAGCTATGAGCCGGGCGGGGAGAGCGACCGCACCCTGCAGCAGGCCCTCGACATCTGGAAGAGGATCGTGGACGATGCTTCAGGCAAGGCCAACGGCACGGTGAAGATGCTGGCAGCCTACAACTGTGCAGCCGTCAGCCGCTGGATGAACCGCTTCGACGAGGCCGCTGCCTGGGCCCGCCGCGCCGCCGAGGGGATCACCCCGCAGACACAGAAGAAGATGACAGGCCTCGTCATGCCCCTCACCGGAGAGATACGTATCAGAGAGGCACGCTATAATGCCAACGGGAAGGATGGGAGGATGGAATGATGGAATGATGGAATTCATCATTCGTCATTCATCATTCCTAAGGTATTCCTCTGCA
>CAZYQV010000343.1:0-9134 GCA_964649775.1 uncultured Rikenellaceae bacterium | reverse complement strand
GGTGGTCTCCACCAAAAGGTTGGCCAGGTTGGGACGCGGGCTCCACGACACCGATGCCAGGTAGTAACGCAACGGCGAGGCTCCCAGCGTCACGGAGACCTGTGTCACATCCTCCCGTGCCAGGAGGAACTTCTCCATCTTCTCAACATCGGCCTTCACCGCCTTCAGGTCGGCACCTTCAGGCAGAAAGTAGTCCAGCTTGAACATGGGTTTGTTGATGGGAGGGAAGAAGTCCTGCTTGACATGTTTGAACAGGATGATGCTGACGAAGAATAATCCGAAGACTATTCCCAGCGTGAGGTATTTCTTTGCGATGATCCCCTCGATGAAACCGGTCAGCTTGTGATAGAAAGGTGTGTCGAAAGGATCTTTGTTCTCTCCGTCGCCTTTGTTGGCTTTGATGATGCCGTCGCCATAGACGGTGGTTTGTACGAGGGCGAACACCCAGCTCATGGTGAGGGCGATGGCCAGCACCATGAACAGCGGCTTGATGATCTCGGCCGTATTGCTGGGTGCCAGGTAAAGGGGCAGGAAGGAGAGGATGGCGATGATCGTGGCCCCCAGCAGGCCCCATTGCGGCTTGGTGGCCCCCTCCTCGAAGGCCTGCATGCGCGGCATGCCCTGCGCGATCTTCACCTGCGCGTTGCTGGTCACCACGATGGCGTTGTCCACCAGCATGCCCATGGCGATGATAATGGCGGCCAGCGAGGTACGGTGCAGCTCGATGCCCATGGGCAGCATCAGGAACAGGGTGGCCAGGATCGAGTAGAGCAGGCTGGTGCCTATCAGCAGACCGGCACGGGCACCCATCGTGATGAGGATCAGGACGATGACGATGGCAAGCGACTCCAGCAGGTTGGTAATGAAGGTGTTGTTGGCCTCCAGTGCCACCTCGTCCTCGGCGTAGATGTTGGTCAGCTCAATGCCTACGGGCAGCTGCGGCATGATCTCCGCTATTTTTTTGCGTATGCTTGCCCCGGCGACGACCGAGTTGCCCCCCTCGCGGGTGGAGAAACCGATGCCTATGGCCGGCAGACCGTTGAGACGCATCAGCTGTGAGGGCGGGTCCTGGTAGTCTTTCTCCACCAGGGTGGCGATGTCGCGCAGCCGTATCTGATTACCCGAACGTCCCGTAATCACCAGGTTCTCCAGCTCTTCAATGTTTTTGAACGTCCCCGGCGCGTTCACCCGCACATCGAAACGCCCCGTCTGGATCATCGCGGTGTTGATCAGCTGGTTCTGTGTGGAGAGCGCCCGGTTGATGTCGGCGGGGGTCACGCCGGCGTTGGCCAGACGATCGTCGGAGATGTAGACGTTGACCACGCGGTTCTCGACGCCGAACAGCTTCACCTTGGCCACGTCGGCAGCCGTGGAGAGCTGCTGCTTGACGAACTGGGCATAGTCCTCCAGCTCGGCGGCTGAGTAGCCCGGGTCGGCCGTCATAGCATAATAGATGCCGTAGACATCGCCGAAGTCGTCGTTGACGATGATCGTGCTCGCCTCCTTGGGCAACTTGGGCTGCACGTTCATGATCTTACGGCGCATCTCGTCCCATACCTGCTGGAAACGCTCCTTGGGTACCCACTGGTACATGTCCACCTTGATGTAACTGAAGCCGGGCCGTGACTCCGACTTGATGAAGTCGACCAGCGGATGCGACTGTATCTCCCGTTCGATGACCTCCGTCACCTCGTCGGCTACCTCTTTGGCCGAGGCGCCGGGATAGTAGGTCATGAAGATGATCTGTTTGATCACAAAGGGAGAGTCCTCCCTTTTTCCCAGCTTGCCGAAGGAGAAAATACCCCCGAAAAGCGTGAGGATCAGGAAGAAGTGAATGACCTGTTTGTGCCTTAACGCATATCCTGCAATACTCATGATGCTTTCATTAAGGGTTTAAATGTTATTTTTTGTCAGGATCTTGACCTTTTCTCCTTCGATCAGTCGTTTGGCGCCGGCCGTGACGATCCTGTCACCCGATTTAAGTCCTTTTTTGATGATGACCATATCGCGGCTTTTCATCCCGCCCAGGGTCACATGACGCCGTGTGACGGTCAGGGTGTCGCCGCTGAGAGGCTTGAGGATCCACACCGATGGCTGGTGGTCGGTGGCTCCTTCCACGACGGCCGTGACGGGCACTACCATCTCACGGGCGGTCTCTTCGGTCTCTTTGAGCTTGATGACGACATTACAGCTCATCCCTGCCGAGATCTTGGCCTGCACAGGATCATTGGGGTCGTTCTTGTGCTCCAGGATCAGGTGCAGGCGGAACCCTTCGGGGGTGGGGGTTTTCTCCAGGTTCTTCAGCGTAGCCTTGAACACGCGGTTGGGATAGGTGTCGAAACGCACCTCATACGACTGGAAGTTGCGGAACTGCACGGCCACCTGCTCGGGGATGGTGGTGACCACCTCGAGCACCGAGAGGTTGGAGATGACGGCCACCGGCTGGCCGGGCTTGACCACCTCGCCTACCTCCACCAGCTTGGGACCGTAATACCCCGTATAGGGGGAGAGCAGCCGGGTGTCCTTGAGGTTGAACTGAGCCTCCTCGAGCGAAGCCTTGGCCTGCAGGTATAATGCCTGCTTGCGGTCATAGTCGTTCTTGGCGACAGATCCTTTCTCCCACAGACGACGATACCGGTCGGCTTCGGCCTTGGCCTGATCATAACGGGCACGGGCCGCATCCAGGGCCACCCTGTAATCGCGCGGGTCGATGACGGCGATGAGCTCGCCTTTTTTTACCTGGGCTCCCTCCACCACTTTGTATTGCAGTATGGGACCGCCCACGCGGAAAGAGACGTCCGACTGCTGTGAAGCCTTGGTGATCGCCGGGAAACCCCTCCCGGCAATGTCCGCTACACTGCCGGCCACCATCGACTTGACAGGACGAAGGATCTCCTGGGGGGCCTTCTCTTCCGAACCGCAGGAAGAGAGAAGTAATCCGATGAAAAGAACCGAAATGATTGTCGTTAATTTAGTCATTTTCTTATAAATTTTGTGTTTGTTCCCTGTGTCTTGTTGTTATTTGACGACCAGCTCACCCAGTGCCCGCTGGTAGTTGGAGAAGGCTGTATTGAGCTGGTACTTGGCCTGTATGTAATTGAAGTAACTCTTCTGCCAGTAGAGCTGTGCATCCAATACCTCGAGCACCGAGGCAAGACCTTCGTCGTAACGGTCGATCATCAGCGAGACGTTCTTCGAAGCATTCTCCAGGGCGCTGAAAGAGAAGTTGAGCTGTTCCTGTGATTTCTGCAGCTCAAAATAACTTCGTTGTGCCTCGAGGGTGATCTGCTCGCGTGTTCTCTCCATCTCCAGACGGGCTACCTCCGTCTCCTGGCGCATGGCAGCCACCTCTTCTTTCTTTTTACCCCAATAGAAGATGGGTATCGTCAGACGGGCCTGCAGGTTGTAATTGAAGGCCGGATCGATTTTCAGTCCCGGGCTGGGAGCGCCCCACAGTCCGCCGACACCCACGCCCAGCGAAGGGTTGTATTTCGAGGCAGTGATCTTTTCCTGGTATTCGTTGATGGTGACCTGGTTCTGCAGCATGTTGATCTCGGGACGCTGCGACAGGGCCCTGTTGACGATGTCGCCCGTGGCTTTCACCCAGTTGACCACCGTCAGTGAGTCGGCCACCTGCATCGTCGTGTCGATGGGCACGCCCAGCAGCTTGTTGAGCTCCATGAGCGCCACCTGCATCTGTTTCTCTGCCTTGATGACCCCGTACTGTGCATCATTGTATCTTACCTCTGTCTGATAGAGCGCGCTCTTGCTGACCACCTCCTCCTGCACACGGTCCTGTATCACCTGCTTAAAACGACCGATCGCATCCCGGTAAGCCTTCAGCAGGTTGTAGATCTCCTTGTGGGAAACGGCATTCCAGTAATAAATATCGGCATTGAGCATCACCTCCTGTTTGTTGAGGTTCACAAAACTCTTCATCAGTTCCACCTGCGACATGGCAGCCAACTGGGTGTTCTTGAGATAACCGCCGGTGATGATCGGCTGTGACAACATCAGGTCGAGAGAATAACGGTTGTGAAGATCCTCACCGGGTGTGCCTGCAGGCGCATCCGCCGGCGGAGCCAGTTTCAGCGGCACACCGTAATATTTGTATGAACCCGAGAAATCCAGCTTGGGCAAACGGTCCGACTTGGCTGCATCAAGCATCGACTCGGCACCGCTCAACCGGCTCTCAGCCATCTTGATCTGCTGCTGATACTCTACCGCCATGCGGCGATACCGGTATACCAGGGTGTCCTCCTCCTGGGCGAACAGCCCCCCGGCGGAAAACAGCACTGCCAACAATAGGATCATTAAGGTTTGCTTCATAATCGAAGAAATTATTAAGTTATTATTTTCCGGCGGAAATCTTCCTGCTGAAACGTTTCCGGCCGTCTCTTTTTTTGTGTTTTATGATGCGTAAAGTTAAAAATCTGACCTCTTTTAATGGGAATATATATAATTTTTTTTCAACTATCTTTCCGGATGTTCTGTTGTGTGTCCGTTTTTACACCTTTTCCTGTGAGCAAAGATCTCTTTGACCATGTTCTCCGTTCTGTTTCATTTCTGCAGTTCATAAGGATGGATCACCTTCCAGTCCTTTTTCATGTCGATGACGAGCCATCCTCTTCTGCGGGCTATGTCAAGTCCCTGGTCCAGCCGGCCGATATGCGAATCGCGATCGTATGCCCATTCTCTTTTTGCGTCGGTATGATGGACAAAGCCTACCAGTGATCTCTCTTTGCCCCAGCGTGTCCACTCCAGCATCTGCAGGTCATCGTCGGAGTTGCCGAAGGCGATGACCGGCCTGCGGCCGATATACTGATGGATGGCGATGGCTTTGCCTGCCCCGTTGTTGACGAAATCCATGTCGGGCAGCCGCTCCAGAACAGGTTTGCCGTTCTCCAGCTTCCGGTATTCCAGTTTCTGCCGGCTGCCGATCACCTGTTCACGCGGGATGTGATAGGTCTCCATCGTCCAGGGACGAATGAAGTCCTGGTCCCCGCCCGAGACAATGTATACCTTAAAACCGTTCTCCTGAAGATACCGTATCAGCTCCAGCATAGGCTGATAGGTCATCTGTGTGAAAGGCTTCCCGCTAACGGGATGCCTGGCCGTACCTATCCACTTCCGTACGATCTCATCGAACACCTCTGTCGTCATGCCTGCCTGCGTGATGGCCATCAGCCGGGCAATGCCCTCTCCGCCGAACTTGCGGATCTTTTCAAGATCACCGGCCAGCACCGCCCTGATCAGCTTGTCCTTTTTCCATTCCGGATGTTGCGGCGCCAGGCTCCGGATGCGGTCGAAAATGAAATACAACTGGAAATACAAAGGCTGCTCCGACCAGAGCGTGCCGTCGTTGTCGAAAACAGCGATCCTCGCGACAGGTTCGATGTAGACGGCACTGTCGGGACTGGTGACCCTCCGTACATAGTCGACGATCATCTGCTTGTGACCGTTGTCGTTCCATGAAGGAAGCGGATCTTCTTTGACAGAAAATTCAACTCTTTTCGGATTACATGCGGGGAGAAAAAAAACAAATGTAAACAAGGGAATCAGAAACAGACTACTAAATGTCCTATTCATCTTTTGGCAATTTTGATGATGCATAAGAAACTGTCATATCGGGCAGATGAGACGTATACAGATCGATGTTACGGAAAATTACAGGATCTTGCCCGTTAACTTTCGGCCGGAAAATTCCCCGTGCCTGCCGTGCCGACGCCAAAGCAGGAAAAAAAAAGAGAATAACGAACAATCCCAGGATCTTTTTATCCGTCCGGAGAAGGGTGAGCATCAAAAGAATAAGCATAAATCCAGAGATATGATTGATTCAAAGATAATAAATATTATATCAATTTAAAATAAATAAAAATAAAATGCCCCGGTTCCGGGCTGGAAGGGGGCTGATATTTTCCGGGTAAAATGGAGGGTTTTACTTTTTCTGTTCTTCTTCGGGGGTGAGCCATCCGCCGCCAAGGGCTTTATATAGCAGGAAATAGGAGTTGATCAGGTTAAGGCGGGTAGTGAGCACGTCGAGCTGGGCGGAGAAGGATTGTCTTTGCTGTTCCAGTACTTCGAGGTAGGTAGTGGATCCTTCGTTATAGCGGACATAAGAGAGGCTTTCCGATTCGATGGCGGTTTTGGTGCGGGACTCCTGGGCGGTGAGTTCGTCGCGGAAGGAGGAGATGCTGACGAGGGCATCTTCCACGTCGCGGAAGGCCTGCTGGACCGTTTTTTCATATTGCAGGAGGGCGGCCTGGGCGTTGGCGCGTGCGATCTCCACACGGCGTTTGTTTTTGCCGAACTGAAAGAGTGGGCTGAAGAGGGTAGCGCCGGCCGACCAGGTGAGGCCGATGGCGTTGAGGGAGGTGAGGTCGCTGCTGGCGGTGCCCAGCAGGCCGGTGAGGCTTAATGAAGGCCACCGCAAAGCCTCGGCGACACCTACGTTGGCCAGCTGCGCATGGTAAAGCGCCTCGGCCTGCAGGATATCGGGACGGCGTTGTAACAGCTGCGAGGGGATGCCGGCAGGGATGTCCAGATCGTATTTGTGTTGGTGGAAAGGCTTGCCGGTGGTTATCTCCTGCGGCAGGTGCCCCAGCAGGAGGCTCAGGGCGTTCTCATTGATGGCGATGGCACGCCGGTAGACAGGCACCAGCGCCGCGGCGATGTCGCGTTGTATCTTTGCCTGGTTGAGGTCCATCAGTGAGATCATCCCTCCCTCATACTTGTCCTGCATGATGAGCAGGCCGCTGTCCCTCGATGCCAGCGTGCTCGTGGCTATCGCCAGCTGGTCCTTGTTGGCCAGGATGGTGTAATAGGTGGAGGCCACGGCGGTGATCAGGCTCAGCTGTATCATCCTCTGCGCATACTCACTCGCAAGATATTGGGCCTGGGCCGCCTCGTTCATGCGGCGGTATTTGCCCCAGAAACCGATCTCCCAGCTGAACTCGGGATAGAGGGTGAAGGCCGAGGAGGCGCTGCTCCCGCTCCCCGAGGCTGAGATACCGCCGGCCACATGCACCTCCGGCCAGCGGTCGGCGCGTGTATCGCCCAGGTTGCTGCGCGCCGCCTCTATATGCCGGGCGGCGATGAGCACATCCTTGTTCTCCTCCAGGGCGATGCGTATCAGGGTGTCCAGCACAGGGTCGTCCAGCAGCTCCCACCACCGCAGGTTGAGCACAGTGTCGGGGGCGGCCGTGTCGAAGCGGAAACGGTCCGGCCCCCGGTATTGTGCCTGCTGGAAATCCGGCCCCAGCATGCAGCCGCTCAGGAGCATGATCCCTGCCAGGAGCAGTAACTGAAAGATATTGTTCACTCTTCCGGACATATCAGCTTCTTTTTCTGTTAATGATCGTGGAGAAAAAACGTTTTCTTCTGACATGAAGTGTCTTGACTGCGTCCAGGATCGCGAAGGCTGCCCCCACATATACCACGGCGGCGAACACCTGCACGATGCGGATCAGCAGCTCGGTGTTGGCATTGTCGGTGCTCAGGGCTGCCGAGCCGATGATCAGGGTGAGGGTGGAGAAAGCGGTCTTGTAGAGGGGGGCGGCCGGGTTCTCCGAGAAGATCTTGCGGGCGAAGAGCAGGGCTGTGCCCAGGTAGAGGAGGAGGAAAAAGAAGAGATTGGGCACGATCACGATCAGCTCGTAGAAAAGGATCGTGACCCCTCCTCCGAGCAGGTTGCCCAGGAGCTTGGCGATGCCTGCTTGCCGGCCGGAGGGGAGCATTGAGAGCACCACGATGTAGATGAGGATCAGCAGGGCGTCCGACCACCGGAAAAAAAGGAAGGCCAGCACCACGGGAAAGGTGACCCATAGGATGTCTATAGTCCGTGTATAGCGCTCCTGCGGGGAGAGCATCCTTTTTGCCGGTGCGGACCCGCTCTTTGCCGGCGCGGCCCCGCCGGGAGGGTCCGGGAAGAGGGCATATACCGCCAGCACCATCACCATCGTGAAAAAGGAGCCGTACACAAGCGTCCTGTTCAGGAGGTAGGCCCAGACGGTGGTGCTGATCCCTTCCATGGCCACCGGCATGGCCAGGAAGGAGATAAGAAGGAAGAGCTTGGCACCCAGAGGAAGGGAGGTAGTGTAGTAGATCCCTAAAAGGATCAGGGCCAGCAGCGGGATGAAAACCAGGATATATCCGTAAAGGTATTTTGTGAAAAGGAAGCCTGCTGTGTTGATCACGACCACCACCAGGATAAAACCCCCTGCAAAGCGGTAGGTGGGTGCCGGCGTGCCGGGAGCGAGGAAGGTGAGGGCCAGCAGCGGGACGATGTATGCCAACTCGCCGCCGAGGACCATCGTGATGGCCATGATGAGGGTGGCGCCGTAAGCATACCGCAGCATGGGCTGTGTGGGCCGCTGGGCAGCAACAGGCGGTGATATGGCCGGGGTGCTAACGGACATAGGAGAGCCAGCTGTTGATGCGTATGCGCAGGTCGGCGATCTTGTTGAGCAGGGGATGATCGCCCGTATATACCACGATGTCGGCCTGTCCGCCTGCCCGGCAGAGGGGTACCGCCGCCGTGTCGGTGATCTCCACGATCACCGGAAAACGCTGGGGGTCGCGCAGCCATGTGGTGGTGGTGGTCACCGCCGGCAGCTTGCCCGGCCGGGCGGTGTTGCCCGTGCTCACGCCGTAGCTGATGCTGCGCACACGCCCCCGGAAGATCCTGCCGGGAGCCACGTCGAGGAGGATCTTCACGGGGTCACCCTCTTTCATCTTCGTCAGGTTGTTCTCCTTAAAGTTGGCCTGTATCCACAGGTCTTCCTTGGAGACAAGGGTGGCCAGCGGCTTGCCCGCCTGGCAGTAATACCCCACATCGAGGTTGAAGCTCTCGATGTATCCGTCGACGGGAGCGTAGATGCGGGTCCAGTCCAGCTGCATCTGGGCATTGTTGAGATCATTGATGGCCATACGCAGCTGGGGGTTCTTCAGTCCGGCGGGGCCCAGTTGTTTTTTTGTTTTCTCCAGGTTAGCTTCTGCATTGGCCAGGCTCTCGCGTGCCTGGTCCAGGGAAGTCTCCACGCGGTCGATGTCGACCTGGGAGAGTGCCCCGGGGTTCTTGTGTATGATGCGTTGTGTGCGGTTATAGTTACGCAGTGCTCTGTCGAGCTGGGCGC
>CAZYQV010000342.1:0-2677 GCA_964649775.1 uncultured Rikenellaceae bacterium | reverse complement strand
CCTTTCAGGCGTGTGAGGAAATCATTATAATCTTTTTCTCCGGCAGGGGTCCAGTTCACTTCGGCGAGGGCACAGGCACGGGGATAGACCATATACTCCACATAATCCTCCGTGGCCATGTATTCGGTCCAGACATTGCCCTGGGCCCCCAGGATATACTTCGCCTCTTCCGCCGTCAGCTCTTCCGGCACAGGCTCGTAGGAGTAGACCTTCTCCAGGGGCAGGAAGCCGCCGATGGCCAGGGGCTCTTTCTCCCTGTCCCCCTGATAATAGTCGAAATAACAATAGTCCACGGGCGTCATGATCACATCGTGATGCTGTTTGGCGGCGGCGATACCGCCCTTGATGCCGCGCCACGACATCACCGTGGCGTTGGGGGCCAGCCCTCCCTCGAGGATCTCGTCCCAGCCGATGATATCGCGGCCGTGGGCGTTGAGGAACTTCTCGATGCGGCGGATGAAATAGCTCTGCAGCTCATGCTCGTCCTTCAGCCCTTCGGCCTTGATGCGTGCCTGGCATTTGGGGCACTCCTTCCACCGGTCTTTGGGCGCCTCGTCGCCGCCGACGTGGATGTAATGGCTGGGGAAGAGCTCCATCACCTCGGTCAACACACCCTCGAGGAAGGCGAACGTGCTGTCATTGCCTGCACAGTAGATGTCCGGGAAGATGCCCCAGTGGGTGGCCACCTCGTAAGGCCCTCCCGTACAGCCCAGCGACGGATAGGAGGCCAGCGCCGCCAGCGAGTGTCCCGGCATCTCTATCTCGGGGATCACCGTGATGTATAGTTTTTTGGCATGGGCCACCACCTCCTTCACATCCTCCTGCGTATAATACCCGCAGTACTCCTTGCCGTCATACTCGTTCTCTCCTTTGCTCTTCCAGTGGCCTACCACCGTCTCCCTGCGGCAGGAACCTACTTTCGTGAGGTTGGGATATTTTTTGATCTCGATGCGCCACCCCTGGTCTTCGGTGAGGTGCCAGTGGAAGGTGTTGAATTTGTACAGGGCCATCAGGTCGAGATAGCGGAGGATGAACTCTTTTGGAAAAAAATGACGTCCCACATCGAGGTGGAGACCACGATAGGCAAAACGGGGCTGGTCCTCGATGCGGGCACAGGGCACCGACAGACCGGCAGCCTCCATCTTCTCCTGTCCCTCCACCTGCGGCGGGAGCAGCTGCCGCAGCGTCTGGACGGCATAGAACACCCCGCGGGGACTCTTCGCCTTCACCTCGATGGCCCGCGTGGTGATGTCCAGGAGATATCCCTCATCATTAAGAGAGAGGGTAGTATCCAGCGAGAGGAAAAGCGTGTTGGGATCGGAGCTGTCGCCGGGAGCCGCCATCACCGGCACGGTAAAACCGGCAGGACGGGCCAGCAGCCCGGAGAAAAACGCCCCGATATCTTTCAGTTCCCCGTTGTCGGGATAATAGGTGATCCGCGTATCGGGGGAGAAAAGAAAACGCCCCTCCTGCGCCTCCAGCTTTGCCGGCCTGGGGATCACGGGATAGAGATTTTCTGCAACCGTCTGTTGACGACTGCTGTCACAACCGGACATCATCAGTGAGACAACCATCACCAGGGTGAGGAAGAAAACTTGCTTTTTCATTATTCTTGTGTTTTGTGATTGAATTCAAAGACCCCGCTAAAATAGTCAAAATCCCCCAGGAAACCAACGCCCCGCCCGCCCAAACCATTTGACAGTATCAAACAGTTTTTGCCATTTTTGTTTGGTAGTATCGAATAGTAAAGAAGTTCCGAGGGATCTGAACATTGTGGTTTGAGGTAGTTTTGTCATGAGAAAAATCCGGGAGTGCGGGATATAAATAATGATGTATGTTCTGATATCATTATTGTTGTATCTTAGGTAATTAAAAATGAAAAGATTGTTTGTTGCGTTCTGGCTCCTGGGTACTGTCTCCCTGTATGCCCTGTCAATTGATACAGTTGCTCCGCCCGCTCCGGCAAAAGGAACGGACTTTCCAGCCCCGGCAACGCCGGCGCATGAAAAAAGTGCTGCCGCAAAGTCTGCCGGGCAGCACCGGTCTGGAAGAACCCTGACAAACGACACAGTCCCCGCACATCCTTTTCTGTTCTTTTCTTCTGAGGATATCCCGCATCTGAGAAGCATCACAAAGACCACGCACAAGCATCATTACGACCGTCTCAAAAGGGTGTGTGACAGGTTCATCGATCTTCACCCCATCTCTCCGGCCTCCCTGCCGGAGAGTCACGACATACGACAGGTCTATTTCGAGAACAGCTTCCAGATCATCATCAATATGTCGCTCCTTTATGTGTTGAGCCAGGAGACAAAGTACAAGGACAAAGCCGTGGAGTGGCTCTCCGTTTTCTGCGACTATCCGATGACCAGGATAGGAAAGGACGGAGGGTATCATATCGGGACCTATGCCGCCGGCATCGGTATCGGCTATGATCTCCTTTACAATGACCTGACGGATGAGCTCAAAGAAAAGATCCACGACCGGCTGATGGAGGTCATGGAGATGGGCTACGAGGAGGCGGAGAACAGCTGGTGGTCAAAGATAGACATTCACCACGACCACTGGCTGCCCCTGGCCGGCCTGGGGGTCGGCGCCGCCGCCCTCTACGGCGAAACGGACAAAAGCGAAGCGTGGGCCCGTTACTATAAAAAACGCATAGAAGGATCGATGGCGT
>CAZYQV010000341.1:0-3382 GCA_964649775.1 uncultured Rikenellaceae bacterium | reverse complement strand
TGTATATTCCATCAGATCGAAGGTCTTTACATAGATACGGACGTATCTTTTGCCCAACTGAAGCAAACCCTCTATTATTTTGCAAGGGAGTTTTTCGGGGCCGGTGTCAAAACACGTTTCCGTCCTTCTTTCTTCCCTTTTACCGAACCTTCTGCCGAGATGGATGTTACCTGTCAGATCTGCGGGGGCAAAGGATGTAACGTATGCAAATATACCGGTTGGCTGGAGATCCTGGGTTGCGGGATGGTGGACCCCAATGTACTGGAATACAATGGTATCGACAATGAAAAATATACAGGCTTCGCTTTCGGTATGGGCATAGAGAGAATCGCCATGCTGAAGTACCAGATCAATGATTTACGGCTTTACTTTGAGAATGATCTCCGTTTTCTTGAACAGTTTGCCACCGACCTTAGCTGACCGGAGCGTCTTCTTTCATCACTCTTCGTGTACCCGTATCTCATAGGTAAGTTCCATCACCTTACGGTATGAATAGCTGACACCGCAGTACCGGTCCTGGCTCAACACCACAGCTTTCTCCAGCTTGTCCATTGGGAGGTCTTTGCCCCAGAACTCATAGACCAGGTGCATTTTCGTATAATGTTTCGGATGTTCTTCCGTCACCTCTGCTTCCACACTCACATCAAACTTTTTAACATCCACCCGCATTTTTTTCAGGATAGAGATCACGTCCATGCCCGTACAGCCGGCCAGTGAGACCATCATCAGTGGTTTCGGCCGCGGACCACGGTCTTTGCCGCCCACATTTTCCTCTGCGTCCAGTATGATCTTATGGCCGTTGAGCTCTGTCTCAAACGCCAGATCTTCCAGCCAGGATACCTTTATTCCGTCTTTCATAGCTTAATTTTTTCTGTTTCCGGTCGGCAAAAATATAATTTTTAATTGTAAATTTCGGGGGTTTATACTTTCACGAACCGGATCTGTATGAAAAAAGAGGAAGAAATCCTGTCCTGCGAGAGTTGTTTCAATGAAATGGATTCACTTTTTCATTACCTCACACCGGAAGAAACCGAACAACTTTTTCTCAGGAGCACTCCGCGACGTTTTAAAAAGGGAGAGACATTATATCATGAGGGGAGGAGGATCAACGGGGTGTATTGCATCGAGACCGGGATCGTCAAGATATTTAAGACCGGCTTTGACGGAAAAGAACAGATCCTGATGTTCGCACGGCGCGGGGACATCATCGGTTACCGCTCGGTGCTGGCCAATGAGCTGGCCTGTACTACAGCCAAAATGATCGAAGACGGTCTGCTTTGCTTTATTCCCGCCGATCTGTTGCTTGACTTTGTAAAGAACAATACCTCGTTCAGTTACGAGATCATGAAAATGGCCTGCAAGGAGCTGGGTAGTGCCAACCAGTACATCACCGATCTTGCACAAAAATCCGTACGGGAACGTTTGGCGGAGATCCTTCTTCATCTGGCCGACAAATTCGGCATCAACGAAGACAATCTACTGAACATCATCCTGACACGGGAAGAGTTGGCCAACATTGTGGGAACCGCCACAGAGTCGGTCATCCGTCTGCTTTCAGAATTCAAGCATTCCGGACTGATCGAGCTCCAGGGCAGGAAGATCAGGATCCTGGACAAGGAGGGGCTGAAACATATCAGCAACGCTTTCTGAGAGCGTCAGTCCTCAACAAAGTGATTTACAGCAATATATTCCAGCAGGCCGAATATAATTATGATCATGCTCCACAAAAGTATTGAATTGCTGGCTTTGCCTATCGCCATGGTCACGATCAGAAGAAGAACGCCTATTAAAATGATAATAAGACCTGACTGTTTCAATAACTCATTCATAATCAAAGTGTTTTACAATTAATTCAACCTGTCCGGAAGCATAAAGATAAAAATTTTCACTCTTTTTCACTAAAATAATGTGCCTGTCGCATTTCCGAAATTTTTTCCGAAATGGCGATAGGTCCATTCTGTCACTTCCCTTCCGCGCGGTGTCCTTTTCAGAAAGCCCTCTTTGATGAGAAAAGGTTCATACACCTCCTCGATCGTTCCGGCATCCTCTCCGACTGCTGTGGCAATGGTGTTCAGCCCCACCGGTCCGCCCCTGAATTTCTCAAGGATGGTACGCAATATTTTGTTATCCATTTCATCGAGTCCGTTCTTGTCAATGTTCAGGGCTTCCAGGGCATATTCTGCGATCTTCTTATCGATAACTCCGTCCCCCTTCACCTGGGCAAAGTCCCTGACCCTTCTGAGCAGGGCATTTGCCACCCGCGGGGTACCCCTGCTCCGCGATGCGATCTCTGCTGCCGCATTGTCGTGGATCTTCACGTTCAGAATACCGGCCGAACGGATGATGATCTTCTTTATGATCTCTTTATCGTAATACTCCAGATGGAACGTGATACCAAAGCGGGCACGCAACGGGCTGGTAAGCAATCCGCTGCGAGTTGTTGCTCCAATGAGGGTGAAAGGATTAAGACTGATCCGCACACTTCTGGCACTGGGACCTTTATCGATCATGATATCGATCTTATAGTCTTCCATAGCAGAATAAAGATACTCTTCCACCACCGGAGAGAGCCGGTGTATCTCATCAATGAACAGCACATCATTGGGTTCGAGTGAGGTGAGCAGACCCGCCAGATCCCCCGGCTTGTCGAGTACGGGTCCGGAGGTGGTTTTTATGCTCACGTCCAGCTCGTTGGCGATGATCCGGGCGAGGGTGGTCTTTCCCAGGCCGGGAGGACCGTGGAACAATACATGATCCAGCGCCTCTTCCCGCATGATGGCCGCTTTCACAAATACCTTCAGATTGTTAATGACCCCCGGTTGTCCGGTGAACTCATGAAAACTAAGAGGTCTTAACCGGTTCTCATAATCCCGGTCTTCCGGCATCCCTGCCAGATCATGCATGTTTATCTCTTCTTCTGCCATAATCTACCTGATCACTTTCACATCTTTCTGCAGGTTCACTTTCACACCGTTGATCCTTTTCTCCACATCATCCTTGTAAGTGATGGATATGACCAGGTTGCCGTCCTGGTCATATTTTTTCCATGTCCTTTGGCGCAGGCCGTGCGAATAATATCTCTCCTCCCTCAGCACACCGTTTGGATAATACAGTTTGTGTTTCCCTTCGGGAAGGCCCTGTACAAAACGTCCTTCATACATCAGCTTGCCATTGGGATAATAGTATTTCCAAATACCATCTTTGAGGCCAACGATATATTTTCCTTCCTGTATCTGATCCCCCACGTCTATTCTCCAGAGACCATCCCTTTCTCCTTCTATGTAGTTTCCCTCTGCTATCACTTTTCCATTCCGGTCATATTCCACATAGTGCCCGTCTTCTTTCCCATTGAAGAAATCCTCCTCCCTGCGCAAGGTGCCAT
>CAZYQV010000340.1:0-2639 GCA_964649775.1 uncultured Rikenellaceae bacterium | reverse complement strand
CTCTGGTAGTCGTCTTTCTTGTAGGTTAAATGACGGAGGATCTTTCCGCTCTCGTCGAGGCAGTAAACGCCTCTCTCGGTGCCGGCCCAGAGACGGTTGTCCCCGTCGCGGAAAAGACAGAAAAAACGTTCGGCATCGCCGAAGAGGGCGTTCACCTTCGTGCTCTTCAGGCTGTTTTTATCCACCCGGTAGATCCCTCCTTCGGCGCCCACCCAGATGTAGTCGTGGCGGTCTTTGGTGATCGTCAGATAGTGGGCGGGAGGCAGGGCGTCTTTCCGGGGAGGATAGGTGGGGAAGACATAGAACTTTTTGTTCTTTTTCAGTATATCCGCCCCCTGATACTCCGTGCCGAACCACAGATAGCCGGCGCGGTCCTGGTAAATGGCCGTGGTGATGGTGTTGGAGATGCTGTGTTTGTTCTCCGGATCGGGCAGATAGTGCTCGCAGGAGCTGCGGCCGGGCGGGATCCGGAATGTTCCGTAAAACCAGGTGGTGACCCAGATGTTACGCCGGTCATCTTCGTACAGGTCCGAGTTGTAACAATAAAAACCGTGGTTGGTCAGACGGGTGTTGTAGACCAGGCGGGTCTGTCTGCCGCTTCTGAGGTCGTAGCCCGTCAGATAGCCCAGGTTGGTGCCGATCCACAACAGGTCGGGGTCATCGCGGTCGGGGATGATGCGGGTGACGAGGTTCCACATCTTCCGGTAGTATCTTTTGGCTGTTCCGTCATCGATCAGCCGGTAGCGGCGGAAGGTGCGGGTCTCCGGGAAAAAACGGATGAAGCCGTAGTTCATGTCGGTGATGAAGAAACGGCCTTTCGTGTCGATCAGCAGCCAGAGCAACTGCGGCTTCCCCTGGTCGTTCTGCAGGTCATCGTCCACGACGAGCTGCAGTTTCGCGCTGTCTGCATCATACCTCCACAAGCGGTTTTTCCGGTGATTGACGATCCACAGGGTACTGTCGGCATCCTGCACCAGGTCGGTGATGTATTCCCCGTTCAGGTCGGGATGGGCCGGGACGAAGTCATCCGTCGCGGGACGGTATCGCCACAACCCTTTCTGGGTGCCGGCCCATAAACGGTCCTCTTTGTCCAGAAACAAACGGGTCACGAAATTATCCCCGATGCTGTGAGGGTTGTCCGCATCGGAACGGTAAACGGACATCTTCTTGCCGTTGTAACAGACCAGACCGTCTTTGGTGGCGATCCAGAGACGTCCGTCACCGTCCTGCAGGAACTGGTTGATGGAGTTCTGCTCGTTGCCCCCCGGCATTTTCAGGTGATAGAAATCGGTATTCCTGACGGAACTTTGGGGATGAAGCGTGTCAAATTGTGCCGGCGCAACGGAGGTGATCAGCAAAAAAAGTATCTGTAACAAGACCTTCATGACCCGGGTAATATGATCTTTTTCGTCAAACGGGTGATTCAATATAAAATTACAAAAATTATTAAATCCCTCTGTTCTTGCAACGTCAAGCAACACATTTCAGGTACTCCGGCTGTACGTTGCTCACAATTTCTATACGGAAAGGCGGCGCAACTGTTTCGCTTAGTGCGGCCGGCATAAAAAAACTTTCGTCACCCGTACCTTTGGACACTTTCAACTTGATGATCTTAACCGTATCTTTGCAGTATGCAAAAAGAAGAGGGACATATCTCCCTGAGGGAACAGGTGCATTTGCTGCCCGACGCTCCCGGCGTATATCTCTTCCGGGATGGTGCGGAGAAGGTGATCTATGTAGGCAAGGCCAAGAGCCTGCGCAAGCGGGTGGCCTCCTATTTTTCCGGTACGGTCACGGGCAAGACACGCGTGCTGGTAAGCCGTATCGCCACGGTCGATCATGTGCTTACCGACAGCGAGGAGGATGCCCTGTTGCTTGAGAACAGCCTGATCAAGAAATACCAGCCCCGTTACAACATCCTGCTCAAGGATGATAAAAGCTACCCCTGGATCGTTATCAAAAACGAACCTTTTCCGCGGGTCTTCCTGACCCGCAATGTGGTGCGGGATGGTTCGGAATATTTCGGGCCTTACACTTCGGCCCGCATGGTGCGAACCCTCCTCGACCTGATCCGCCAGCTCTATCCGCTGCGTACCTGCGGGCTCAACCTGAGCCGGAAAAATATCGACGCCGGCAAATACCGGGTGTGCCTGGAGTATCATCTGGGAAAATGCAAAGCCCCCTGTGTGGGGAAACAGAGCGAAGAGGAGTATATGGAAGATATTCACAGTGTGCGGATGATCCTCAGAGGTAATATCCGCGAGGTGATCCGCCATCTGGAAGGGCTGATGAAGGAGTATGCCGGGAAACAGGAGTTTGAAAAAGCACAGGCGATCAAGGAGAAGCTGGAGATCCTGGAGAAGTACCGCAGCCGCTCGGTGGTGGTCAATCCCAAGATCCGGGAGGCGGATGTGTTCTCGGTGATCGATGATGAGAAGTATGCCGTGATCAATTACCTGAAGGTGCTCAACGGTGCCGTGGTGCAGTCGCACACCGTAGAGGTGAAGAAGGTGCTGGGGGAGAGCCGTGAGGAGATCCTGCCGCTGGTGGTGAGCGATCTGCGGCAGCGCTTCGGCAGCACTGCCCGCGAGACCATCGTGCCTTTCCGGCCGGCCATAGAGGTGGGGGGCACCCGCTGG
>CAZYQV010000339.1:0-3991 GCA_964649775.1 uncultured Rikenellaceae bacterium | reverse complement strand
GGCTACGATCATTATGTAGAGATCCCCCTGGCCACCTCCAAAGGGGATTTCCGGGAGCCACGGACTGTCCTCTACTATTCCGGCCATACGAAGAACTATCACGGTGAGCAGGTCGAAGGGGTGGACACTGTCCTGAAGATGACGAGTGATTTTGTGGTGGCTTTCCTGCGGCTCATGCCGCACATCAGCGACCCTGAGCGCAATGCCCGCATACGTAAGCAGGTGAAAGCGCTGACACTGAAGACCCTGTCGGAGTTTCAGGGGAAGCCGGCCATCAAAGCCTCTCCCGTGAAGTTCCCCGCCTGGAAGAACGATCCGTTCGTTTTCAAAAATGACTTTCCGGAGGTGATGCAGTTCGTTTTCAACCATGTCTCTTTCGACCCTGACGATGAGATGGACCGGGCTGTTCTGGCAGCCTTCAGGCCCCTGGGCATCGTCCCCGGCCGGGAGTATGATTCTTCGAAGGTGCATGCTCCCGACGGCGCGCTGCTGGCACAGATCGCCGACAGCATTGCCCGGGCCTCTCTGGCCATCTGGAACAGTCCCGACAACCCTTATCTGATGAAGGTCTTCCAGCCCAAGGGCAAGATGTCCCTCGAGGCCATGGTGGTGCAGTCGGCCGTAGGGCCCATCGGCCTGCCGGCCACACAGGCCATCTATCCCGGCATCAGCACCGCCGACGGCAAGCCCCTCAACGCCAAGCATGATTATGTGATCAGCATGCCCACCAAAGCGGATCTGCCTCCGGCCAAAGCCTTCTGGTCGGTGACCCTCTACAATGCTGCCAACGGGTATTTCATCCCCAACGACCGGCACAAGTATGTGGTGGGTGAGAACAGCGGCATGAAGCTGAACGATCAGGGCGGCATCGAGATCTACATTGCCGCCGAACAACCCAAAGGTGTGCCGGAAGAGAACTGGCTGCCGATACAGCGGGAAGACATCAACCTGGACCTGATCATGCGTATCTACGTGCCCGACTGGGACAGGATGAAGAGCTGGAAGAAGCCGGCAGCACGCATCATCAAATAATTTATTTAATACGGGATCCGAGCTGCCCTATTTTATCAGTTCATACCCATCTGTTTTCCCTTTCTCCGTGGCAGGGATCCCTTTTACCATCCACTCCGGTGCCGGCACATCCTTCAGGTAGTGGTCGTAGAACTGCATGGTGCGTATGGAGAGGTCTTTCTGGTCGGCCCTGCGGGTGAGGTTATGATCCTCGTCGTTGTATTCGAGCAGCCAGGCCGTTTTCCCCAGGCGGCGCAGGGCCACGAAGAACTCGATGCCCTGGTACCACGGCACGGCGCCGTCCTTGTCGTTGTGCATGATGAGCAGGGGCGTGTGTATCTTGGGCACGAAGAAGATGGGTGAGTTCTCTATATACTGCAGGTGTTTCTCCCACAGGGTGCCGCCGATGCGGCTCTGGGTCTGCTCGTACTGGAACATACGGCTCATGCCGGAGCCCCACCGTATGCCGCCGTAGGCGCTGGTCATGTTCGATACAGGCGCTCCGCTGAAGGCGCAGCGGAACATGTCGGTCTGGGTGACCAGATAAGCGATCTGATAGCCGCCCCAGCTCTGGCCGTTCATGGCCAGTCTTTCCCTGTCGATGAACGGATAACGGTCGACCATCGTCTGTGTGCCGCTGATGACGGCATTGTAGGCGCTCTGTCCCGGATACCCCGTGCGGTAGGTGATGTCGGGCACGAAGATCAGGTATCCGTTGCTGGTGTACATCGTGCGGTTGATGATGGAGCGGCTGGGCGCCGGCACCCAGTGACGGTGCAGGCCGTCGGAGCTGCGCTCGTAGAAATAGACGATCATGGGATATTTCTTCGAAGGATCGAAGTCCTCCGGCTTGTACAGCAACCCCTGCAGCTTCTCGCCCGTGAAAGAGGTCCAGTCGACCAGCTCCACCGTGCCCCAGAGGTACTCTCTCTGCTGCGGGTTGGTGAGCGAGATCTGCCGGGCTCTCTGCATCTTCATCGTGCCGGTCCACAGGTCGGGATACATCCTATACGACTCTTTTCTCCAGAAAAGAACATTTGCCTTCTCCGGCTTCATCAGGGAGGAATACTGATAATCTTCCATCACCAGTTCCTTCGGGTCGGCGGCTTTGCCGGCGGAGGCAGTGAAATATCCGGATCTCTTATTATGAAGGCCGAAGGCGGAGAGGTAGAGCTCTTCGCCGGAGGTGATCGTCTCCTTCTCACTGTCGAGGCGCACCCTGCGGAAACGCAGGTCGTGTTTCCGGCCGTAGCCGCCGGTCAGGCACACCGGTTTTTCTTTTCCCGACACATCCACCTTCCACAGGTCGCAGCGGTCGTAGAGGATGATATGACGGTCATCGTCATACCAGCGGGAGGTGCCGTAGGACGACGGGCTGGCGGGGGTGTCGTGCTGCTCGTCGTAAAAAGCTACGGGCAGGCTTTTCGTCAGGTTGGTCTCCCGGCCGGTGGCCAGGTCGCGGCCGTGCCAGCTGCTGTCGCGCACACACCACCATATCAGTGAGGATCCTCCCGGCGACAGCTCCACATCGGAAGGGGCTTTCGTCAGCAGCTTCTCTTTCTCTCCCGTGATCACGTTGACGCGGTATATGTCGCGGTACCAGTCGGCATCCCAGGAGATGAGCATGCGGTACGGCAGGTTGGAAGAGCCGAAGGCCCAGGGAGCATTGCCTTTGAGGGGCACCGACACGTCGGGCACCTCCTGGTCGGCAAGCTGCACGAACTTTTTTTGTTCCGGCAGCCATACGGCCAGCCAGGTGCGTTTTTTCTCTTTCTCCGCCCGCACTTTCTGCATGGGCTGCAGGTAAGGGTCTTTCCAGCTCCAGATGTCCACGTGGTATTTCTCTTCGGGCAGGAGGGTGTCTTCGGGTTCCGGCCGGGGTGTGGGCGCCGTGCCCAGGAAAAGACGGCTGTTGTCTTCCGAGAACCACGGTGTACGGTTGATGCTGACGCTCCATCCTTCCGGCACCCCCGGCGTCAGGGTGTCGACCACCGTCACGGCAGTGTCGGCACCTTCCTGCCAGTAAGTCAGGGAAAAGACTTTTGCCTCGCCGGTGTCGGAAGAGTGCAGGAAAGCCACCTGTCCTCCTGTCCCGTCGACGGTGATCTTGTCCGTGACCTCTTTCTCTCCCCGGAAAGAACAGATACGGGAAGAGGTGGCCGAAGAGGTGCTGAAGAGATACACCTGCGACACCTCCAGCGAGTCCCGCGCATGGGTCACAAAAGCAACCTTCGCACCGTTTTTGGAGATACCCTGTGCCGTCACATCGTGAAAAACCACCGACGTACCGGCCACAGGATCGCTGATCACCAGATCCGTTCCTTTGGCTTTCTTAACCTTTTTCATCAGACTGTCATAAGCCGCCTTTTTCTCTTTGTATGCCTGCTCTGCCTCTTCTGATGCACTCATGCCGGTGGTATCGGGCTTTTCCGGGAAGATCTTCTCCCGGCGGTACCAGAACCAGGAGCCCGCTTTCTCCGGCAGGCCGAATGCTTTGACGCGCTCCACCTTCTCCAGCGACATACCCTTCAGCACCAGGATCCCGAGAGAGTCCTTGGGCATATCCTCCTTTTTCTTCTTCTCTTTTTTGGCTTTCCGCACCTTGGCATATTGCGGCTTGATGCGGAACACGAGGTAGTCCGACCCCGGCGAGAAACGTGCATCATATCCCCGGGGGAAAGAATCCAGATGCTCTTTTTTCACGTTGTACAGGTACAGCCATCCGTCGCCCTGCTGGGGATCGATCTTGTAGGCTACCCAGCGGCCGTCCTTTGAGAGGGTCACATTGCCCAGTTTCTTCCATGAATCATACACATTATGGGTCAGGGGCTTCTTGCCGGTCGTCTGACCGGAAACAGCTGTCGTCAGCGACAGGAGCAGGAAAAGAGGAAAAATATGTCTGGACATAGAAAAAGTTTTAACAGTCGAAAGGTTAAAAAGTTGAAGAGTTGAAAAGTATGTTTCCTTCTTGCTCTATGCT
>CAZYQV010000338.1:0-5525 GCA_964649775.1 uncultured Rikenellaceae bacterium | reverse complement strand
AAGAGTTGTTATCTGTGGGCCATTACCTGGCTGCGTTGCTGAAGCCGGCCACGGGCATTGACTTTAAGGTAAAGACCACCTCGCGACTCACCCCGGGTGGCGACATACGTCTGACACTCGCCGACAACGAACCCGACCTGGGACAGGAAGGTTATGAGCTGGAGGTAACCCCGCGCCGCATCAACATTAAAGCCAACACCCCTGCGGGCATCTTCTACGGCATCCAGACATTGCGGCAGCTGCTGCCGCCGGCGGTAGAGAAGAAGAGCGTGCAGGAAGGCTCCTGGCTGATCCCTGCCGGCACCATCTGCGACTGCCCCGTCTACGAATACCGGGGCATGATGCTGGACGTGGCGCGTCATTTCTTCCCGCCGGAAGATGTGAAACGGCTCATCGACGAGATGGCCCTCTTCAAGCTCAACATGCTGCACCTGCATCTCTCCGACGACCAGGGCTGGCGCATTGAGATTAAATCGTGGCCGAAACTTACGGAGACCGGTGGCAGCACCGAAGTAGACGGCAGCGAAGGAGGTTACTACACCCAGGAAGAATACAAAGACCTGGTGCAGTATGCTGCCAGCAGGTATATCACCATCATCCCCGAGATCGACATGCCGGGCCATACCAACGCCGCCCTGGCCTCCTATGCAGAGCTCAACTGCGACGGCAAGGCACGTGAGCTCTACACAGGAAAAAAAGTAGGGTTCAGCACCCTCTGCACACAAAAAGAGGTGGTGTATAAATTCCTCGACGACGTCATCGGCGAGATCAGCGCCATGACCCCCGGCCCCTGGTTCCACATCGGCGGCGACGAATCCCACTCCACTCCTTTGGAGGAATATATCCCTTTCATCACAAAGGCATCGGAAATCGTAGCCAAACACGGCAAGCAGGTGATCGGCTGGGACGAGATCGCCCAGGCCACCCTCCCGCCTCATGCTACTGTTCAATACTGGTGGAAAGGAGAGAATGCCAGGAAAGCAGCCGGTAAAGGCATCAAGGTGATCATGTCGCCGGCCAGCAGAGCTTACCTCGATATGAAATACGACTCTACCACCACCGTGGGCTATAACTGGGCCGGATACATCGAGGTAGACAAAGCGTACAACTGGAATCCCGCCACCCTCGTTCCGGGCATCGACCGCAATCATATCCTCGGCATAGAAGCTCCGCTATGGAGCGAAACGATCGACAAGATGAAAGAGATCGAATACCTGACTTTCCCGCGCCTGGCAGGGTATGCCGAGATCGGCTGGTCGGAACCCACCCGCCGCGACTGGAACGACTACAGGGTGCGGCTGGGTAATTTCGGTCCCCGCTTCGAGGCGCTGGGGATCAACTACTACCACTCCCCTCTGATCGACTGGAAAGAGTAACCACTCCCGGAGGAAAGGTTGTCTTCCTCCGAAGACCTGCATTTTACATTTTATTGTATATTTGGTGATCCTCCATCGCCGGGTTCTCCCGGGATGGGGGATTTATCTGTCAGTTATGGAGCCAGACTATCTTGATCAGCCCGACAAGACCGGTGCAGAGACACTCTCTATCTTCAACGAGACCGACCGTTTCAATGAGTGGATGTACCAGACGATCCGGCCTTTCTTCAAAGGAGACCTGCTGGAGGTGGGCAGCGGCATAGGCAACATCTCTCTCTTCCCGCTTCGCGACGGCTACCGCATGATGCTCACCGACTATAATCCCGTGTACGTGGATCATCTGAAAGAACAGTACAGCACCCACCCTTCGGTGACCGGCATCCGGCAAATGGATCTCAACGATCCTCAGTTCGACACCCTTCACGGTGATCTGGCAGAAAAGTTCGATACGGTCTTCCTGCTGAACGTACTGGAACACATCCGCGATGATCATGCGGCCATCCGCAATTGCCGTAAACTGCTGCGCCGCGACGGGCACCTGGTCATCCTCGTGCCCTCCTACTCATGGCTCTACTCTCCCCTCGACAGGGAGCTGGGCCATTTCAGAAGATACACCACAGGCCTGCTCGCCGAACGGTTCAGGGCAAACGGCCTGGAGGTAATCCACAAACAGTATTTCAATTTTGCCGGCATAATGGGCTGGCTCCTCAACGGCAAGATCTTTCGAAAAAAGATCCTGCCGGAAGGACAGGTGAAATTTTACAATAAACTGGTACCTTTGTTCCGGCTGACCGACAGGATCATCCTTCATGCCGCAGGACTCTCCACTATCGTCATCGGAAAAAATATACCGCAAGCATCATGAAGCTCTCCATCATCATCCCGGCATACAATGAAGAGAAGACCATCAGGGCTATTCTCGGTCTGGTGACCGGCGTAAAGCTTACCGGGGATCTGCAGAAAGAGATACTCATCATCAATGATGCCTCCACCGACCATACAGGTGAGATCGTCAACGCTTTCATCAAAGAACATCCCGGTGAGGAGATCGTATTTTTCAGCCATGAGAAGAACAGAGGAAAAGGAGCTGCGATCCATACCGGCATCGAAAAAGCCACAGGCGATATCATCATCATTCAGGATGCAGATCTTGAATATGACCCGTCGGAATACAATGTCCTGTTGCAGCCCATCCTCGACGGTTTTGCCGATGTGGTCTACGGATCACGGTTCAGCGGCGGCAACCCCCACCGCATCCTCTTCTACTGGCATACCGTCGGGAACCGCTGGCTGACCCGCCTCTCCAACATCTTCTCGAACCTCAACCTCACCGACATGGAGACCTGTTACAAGATGTTCAGAGCTGACATCCTGAAGAAGGTCCACCTGAAAGAAAAAAGATTCGGTTTCGAGCCCGAGGTGACGGCCAAGATCGCCCGTATTCCGGGCATACGGATTTATGAGGTGGGGATATCTTATTACGGCAGGACTTACAGTGAGGGAAAAAAGATCAACTGGAAAGACGGGATGAAAGCTGTATATTGTATCTTTAAATACGGAATGTTGAAACTATAATCACGGCACAGGCAAAACACCACAGCATAAACATTGGGATCATGAGCCGGAAAGAAACCCAAAAAGAAAAAAACACGAACCCGGAAAAGATGAAGATCTACCGGTCTGTTGTACTTGTTTTTTACATCCTGATCCTCCTGTTCTCTTTTTTTAAGGTATACAACGACACTTTCGACAAAAAGATCAACCTGGGAGGGGACAACGCAGGTTATTACATCCTCGGCACAGCCCTGGCAACGGGACAAGGTTACACCAACATCCATACCCTGGAAAAGACCCCTCACAATCACTTTCCTCCGGGATATCCTATGATCATTGCCGCAGCCTCAAAACTCTTCTCCGCCGATATCCTCTTCATAAAAAAACTGAACGGTTTCTTCTTCCTGATGTCGCTTCTCTTTCTTTTTCTGATCATCCGTGACATCACCGGCAACGATCATATCCCGTTTATCACTGTCCTGTTCCTCATCTACAACTTCAACCTCCTCTACTACTCCATGATCATGATGAGTGAGATCCCTTTTCTTTTCTTCACTATGCTCATCATCTGGCTGTTCATAAAAACCGACCTCTCCGGAGCGGTATGGAAAAACTGGCGGTTTATCCTTGCCCTTTTACTGCTTATCTTCACATACCTGATCCGGTCGACCGGACTCTCCCTGTTCCTGGCCATACTGGTTTGGCTTGCCTGGAAGAGAAAATGGAACTACGCAGGTGTATGGACAGGCAGTTTCATCCTGCTGAACCTGCCCTGGTACATACGGTCGAGCCATCTGGGCGGTAATCCTTATATCCATGCCATGATGTTCAAAAACCCATACCGTCCCGAGCTGGGCAAGATGGAACTGCAGGACTGGTTCCTGCGCATCTGGCATAATATCGAACGGTACATCACCCGTGAGATCCCCTCCGGACTGTTCGACTTCATCTCCATAAAGAGCTACAAAGACCCTATCCTTCCCCGTGAATGGATCATCGGTCTGCTCACCATCGCGGTCATCCTTTACGGCCTTTACCGGCTGAAAAAACACCGCGAACTGATCTTCCTCTATCTCCTTTTCTCTTTCGGCATCCTGATGATGTGGCCGACAGTGTGGACAGGTATCCGCTTCGTCCTGCCTTTCATCCCCGTTATCTTCTTCCTTCTTGTTTACGGACTTGCCGATATTCTGCAGCTGGCTTATACCTGGCTGTTCAAAAAAACAGGCACCGAGCCTGTTTTGATCGTGCTGGCCCTGCTCTCCCTCTTTTCTGTAAGGTCCTATGCTAAAACGACGATCAAAAAGCTTGAGATCAAAGCCAAACAACCTTATCCGAAGAAATACAAGAACTATTTTGAGATCGCCCTATGGGCCGGAAAACATACCCCCGACACCTCCGTGATATGCTGCAGGAAAGGACAGCTCTTCTATCTCTTCTCGCACCGTTATATAACAGGATACCGGAACACCCTCGACCTCGAAAAACAGATCAAATACCTGATAAAAAAGAGCACCGACTATGTGGTGCTGGACCAGCTCGGTTTTGCCTCCACAACAAGATATCTTTATCCTGCCATCAAACGGTACCCCAACAAATTCAAAACGATCAAAACGGTCAAGGACCCCGACACCTACCTGCTGGAGTTCCATCCCGGGCTCGGCTACTGGGGTGGCTGGAAAGACGGCAAAAAGAACGGGGATGCTACCTACGTCTGGAAAGACGGCAAAAAGTTCGTAGGACGCATGAAAGATGACAAGAAAGAGGGTCCCGGCGTGATCTATTTCCCGAACGGCCTGAAACTGGAAGGGTTCTGGGAAAACGACATGCTTCAGGGAAATGCGATCGTGAAAAACAGGAACAATGAAATCCTTGAGATCATCGAATACAAAGACAACAGGGTGATAAAAAAGACCATCGTCAAATCACCTGTGCCTCCTAAATAAGAACCCCTTCTTTTACTCTCCTCCCTTCTGATCCGCAGAAGGCACAATACGTTGTATTCTCATACAAATATTGTATTTTTACCCGAAAAGAAACAGCGATGGGAAAGACGATCATTGAGAAGATCCTGGCGGCACATGCCGGAAAAGAAAAGGTACATCCCGGGGAGATCGTGGATGTGTTCATCGACGTGCGTGTAGCCCGTGATTTCGGCGGGGCCAATGTGGTGAAGAACATGGAGGAGAACGGTCTCTCCCTGGAGGATCCCTCCCGCACCTTCTTTACTTTCGACACCAACCCCACGGGGTCGGACCAGAAATACGCCACCAACCAGCAGATCTGCCGCCTCTATGCCCGCAGGCACAGCATAAAGGTATACGACATCAACGCCGGCATCGGCACCCATCTGCTCATCGACGAGGGGCTGGTCTATTCGGGTGTCACGGCCATCTCCACCGACTCGCATGCCAACATCCTGGGGGCTGTGGGGGCTTTCGGCCAGGGCATGGGCGACAAGGACATCGCCGCAGCCTGGGCCAAAGGCAAGGTATGGTTCAAGGTACCGCCAACGCTTAAGCTGGTGCTGGAGGGCGAGATCCCGCCTGGTCTTACAGCCAAGGAGGTGGTGCTCAACCTGCTGGCACAGTTCGG
>CAZYQV010000337.1:0-3263 GCA_964649775.1 uncultured Rikenellaceae bacterium | reverse complement strand
GGTGATCAACACCCGTGCGTCGGTGGGCGCCACACGGTCGATGAGCTCCTTGACCTTGCGGATGGCGGGCGACTCGCCCACGATCTCATATTTTTTGCTGATCTTTTTCTTCAGCACCTTCGTCTCGGTGGTGAGGTTCGTCTTGTCGAGGGCGTTGCGTATGGTGATCAGCAGGCGGTTCATGTCCGGCGGCTTCTCGATGAAATCGAAAGCGCCTTTCTTGATGGCCTCGACGGCCGTGTCGATGTTGCCGTGGCCCGAGATCATGATCACCTGCGTGTCGGCACCCTCCTCCTGTATCTTCTCCAGCACCTCTATGCCGTCCATCTTCGGCATCTTGATATCGCACAACACCACATCATAGGGATCTTTTTTGAACATCTCCAGCCCCGTGGGGCCGTCTTCGGCCACATCCACCGTATACTTCTCATATTCCAGGATGTCCTTCAGCGTGTTGCGTATGCTCTTCTCGTCGTCGATGACCAGGATAGATGCCATAATGGTTCTTTTTTAGTAGGTTTTATAACGGATCCATTTCCACAATTCCTTATAGGTAGGTTTTTTGCCGTACATCAGGATGCCGGTGCGGTATATACGTGCTGCCAGCCAGACGGTGCCCAGGAAGGTGAGGAAGAGCAGGGCCATGGAGAGTGCCAGCTCCCAGGCGGGCACGCCGAAGGGCAGGCGTGCCATCATCACCACCGGGGCGGTGAAGGGTATCAGTGACCCCCAGAAAGCCACCGGGCTGTCGGGGTTCTGAAAAGCCCCCATGGCGATGAAGAGCGCTATGAGCAAGGGGATGGTGATGGGCATCATGAACTGCTGCGTGTCGGTCTCGTTGTCGACGGCCGCTCCCACGGCGGCGAAGAGAGAGGCATACAGGAGGTATCCTCCCAGGAAGAAGATGATGAAGGAGCCCAGCAGCAGGGGCCAGTTGACCGACTTCAGGGAGGTGAGCAGCTGTTCTCCCTGCGAGAGATCTTCCATCCCGACCGTCTGCTCCGGCAGGGGGGAGGAGGGCTCTTGTCCGGCAGGAGCAAAAAGACTCTGGGGGGTGATCTGCTTCCCGCCACCCTCTTTGTGCATGAAGATGCCGGTGACGGTGGTGACGATGGCCAGGGTGAGGACGACCCACAGCAGGAACTGTGTCAGTCCCACCAGGGCGATGCCTATGATCTTTCCCATCATCAGCTGCATAGGCCTCACGGAGGAGATGAGCACCTCCACGATACGGTTGGTCTTCTCCTCGATGACCCCCCGCATCACCATCGCCCCGAACATGAAAGTAAGCATATAGATCAGCAGTCCGCCCACATAGGCGATGCCCATGGCGATGCCGGTGCTGGTCTGTTTCTCCTCTCCTTTGTCATTGATCTGTATCGTCTGCAGGCTCACGTGTGTCTCCACCTCTTTGAGGATCTTGTCCAGATCGCGTATGTTGTAAGAGAGCAGTTTCTCTTTCTCGATCTCTTTCTTCAGGGCATCTTCGATGTATGTGACCACCTCGATGGAGGGTTGTTTTCTGGAGATCAGCCTGGCAGCCGAGGGGATATAACTCACCTTGGGAGAGATGTAAAGGATGGCATAGTAACCCAGCTGATCGAACTCTTTCTTCAGCGTGTCGAGGGAGACATTCCCGAGATAGTCGAACTTCAGGTATTTGGTGGAGTGTATCTTGCCGCGGAAGAGATCTCCCTGTTCTTCCACCACGGCGATCCTTTTCACCTCTTTGTCTTTGGAGGTCATGATGAGCACGGGGATGACGAACATGGCGGCCATGAAGACGGGTGTCAGCAGGGTCAGGATGATAAAGGACTTCTTCCTGACGCGCGTCATATATTCACGTTTGATGATCAGTCCTGTCTTGCTCATGAGATGGTCAGTTTTTGGTGGTTTCCGTAACTTTCTCTTCTTCTTTTTCCCCGGCTTCTTCCACCACGCGGATGAAGATCTCATTCATGCGGGGGGTGATCTTGTTGAAGGAGAGTATCTTCCCCGAGTCGAGGAGGATCTTCAACGCATCGTTGGGGGTGCCGTGGTTGTTGAGTTTGATCTTCAGGATGCTGACGTTGCCCTCTTTGGTGTGTTCGAGGATGCTGAAACGGGAGTTAAGGGTGGCGGTCAGCAGGTTGACGTCTCCCTCAAAACGCAGCTCATACTCGTTGCCTGCATATCTCTCCCTGATCGTGTCGATGGGTCCTTCGAGGAGGGTCTTCGACCTGTTGATGAGGGTGATGTGGTCGCACAGCTCCTCCACCGAACCCATGTCGTGGGTGGAGAAGATGATGGTGGCTCCCTCGTCGCGCAGCCTGAGGATCTCCTCCTTGAGCATGCGGGTGTTGATGGGGTCGAAGCCCGTGAACGGCTCATCGAAGATGAGGAGTCGCGGCTGGTGGATGACCGTGACGATGAACTGCACCTTCTGCTGCATCCCCTTGGAGAGCTCTTCGACCTTTTTGTTCCACCACGACTCTATTTCGAACTTTTCGAACCACTGCCTGAGCCTTTTCAGGGCTTCGTGGCGCGAAAGTCCTTTGAGCTGTGCCAGGTAGAGGGCCTGTTCCCCCACTTTCATTTTTTTATAGAGGCCTCTCTCCTCGGGGAGATAGCCTATCTGGTGTATGTCCTCCTCCTGCATGGGACGTCCCATAAAGGAGAGGGAGCCCTCGTCGGGGGCAGTGATGCGGTTGATGATACGTATCAGGGTGGTCTTGCCGGCGCCGTTGGGCCCGAGCAGGCCGTAGATGCTTTTTTCGGGTACGGAGATGGTCACATGGTCCAGCGCTCTGTGACTGGCATAGTTCTTAACGATCTCACTGGCTTGGAACAGTATCATAGGCAGTTGTTTTCAACATACGGACTATTCAAAGAAATTCTTCACCCTCTCGAAGAAGCTCTTGTCGTGTTTGGGCGGCTTGGGCTGAAACTCGTCCGACTGGTCCAGTTTTTCGAGGATCCTTTTCTCCTCGCGTGAGAGGTTTTTGGGGATCCATACGTTCACATAGATGAGCAGGTCGCCCTTGCCGTAGCCGTGTATGTCGGGCAGGCCTTTGCCGCGTATGCGGAGGATCTTGCCGGGTTGTGTGCCGGGGTCTATCTTGATCTTTATCTTCCCGTCGACGGAGGGCACCTCCACCTGTGTGCCGAGGGCTGCCTGGGGGATGCTGATGTACAGGGGATAGATCAGGTTCTTCCCGTCGCGTATCAGATCGGGGTGTTTTTCTTCTTCGATGAGGACGATCAGGTCGCCCTTGAGGCCGCCG
>CAZYQV010000336.1:0-2755 GCA_964649775.1 uncultured Rikenellaceae bacterium | reverse complement strand
CACTAACTACGAACTACGAACTACGAACTACAAACCACGAACCCGAAACTCTCAACTCCCAACTCCCAACTCCCAACTCGCAACTCTCAACTCGCAACTCCCAACTCGCAACTCGAAACTCATCTTACGACATCCCCCTGGCCTTTGTCGATGGTTGATCGTATCCTGTAGGTGCAGAGAAGCAGATCTGTTGACCTTTTGACGAAATATCCTGAAAAAACAATCACGAAAAGATATGCTGTGAGGAACGTCTTGTTTTTGCTGACAGAGTGTTGTAAAACAGGAAATAAATTTTTATATTTTTCATATTTTTATAACAGTTCTGCTCTGCCGGAGCAGGCATCCCCCCGACGCAGGTCATTTGATGTCCTGGTACAGCTTTGTCCGGGTCCGGAAGGTCCCGGATGGAAGCAGTTCCGTCTCCCGGAGGCGGAACAAAAAAGTGATCAGGACAGTATTATCAACGGAGTCAGACTCCGCCGGGGGAGGATGTAATAAATAATGTTTAGAGGTTTAATTATTTAGGGGAATCTTATGAAAGTAAAAACACTCTTTTTGTATCTGTTCCTGCTGCTGGTCATTTCCTGCGGGAAAGAGAAGGAGACGGTAACACCGGATGATCCGGGAGGAGGCACCGGTACGGAGCAGGGGAAGGATCCATATCTCGACCTTTCTGCCTCCACACTGAGTTTCGCGGCGGACAAAGATGCCAGTCTGGTGGTCATCCGCACCAACAAAGAGTGGCAGGCCGCATGTGATGCCGACTGGATCACCTTTTCCGTCTCTGCGGGCGACAACGCTACCGGTCTGCTCATCGCCGCCTCCCCGAACCGTAAGTTCAGGCGCGAGGCCACGGTGACCGTCACGGCCGATAAGCTCACCAGGACGATCAAAGTGATCCAGCAGGGGCTCGACAGGATAGAGCTGACGATCCGCGGGGTGAAGTTCACATTTCTTCCCGTATATGCCGATACCACCTTCCACCTGGAGGGCGGGCTTTATTTCCTGAGCCGCGATGTCTATCTCGACAGCTATTACATCTCCGAGACGGAGATCACCAACGAGCAGTGGAAGGCGGTGACGGGGAGTCTGCCCTATGAGGAGGAGAACAGTTTCCCGGATTATCCTGTGGTGGTCAACTGGAACCAGATCACCGGAACCTTCCTGCCCAAAATAAACGAGCTCACCGGCTACGACATGCGTCTGCCCACAGAACACGAGTGGGAGGTGGCGGCCAGCGGCGGGAAGAAAGCTGATTACACCGAATATGCCGGGAGCAATGACATCGACGAGGTGGCCTGGTACTTCTTCAACTCCGAAGGCCGGAAGCACAACGTGGGGCAGAAGAAGCCCAACGAGCTGGGGCTTTACGACATGAGCGGCAACGTGTGTGAATGGTGCAGCGACTGGTATGAGGAGTGGACCGAAGAGAACCCGCCCCCCTCATCTTCCACCAACCCGGCGGGACCCGCCAGCGGCTCGGACAAAGTGGTGCGGGGCGGCGATATCTTCTCCGACCAGTTCGAATACAGCAACAACAGCTGTAAGGTGTATACACGCATCCATCTGCCTCCCGGCATCAGCACGGAAGGCTTCCTTTATGACGGTTTTTACCATAGCCCGGGATTCCGGCTTGTAATCCCTAAAGACTGAGACCATGAAAAAACATATTTTGTTCTCTGTTGTGTTGATGCTGACCGGAGCCGTCCTGCCGGCGCAGACGGTCGTGAAGATGGACATGGCGCCGCAGGCAGCACAAAAGCTCAGTGTGGAAGCGCTCTTCGAGGAGAGCATCCCGGACGGCATCCCCGTGTTCATCGATCTGAGCGGCTTTGAAGTCGAAGGAGGGAGGCCGCCGTACAACTACCGGTGGATCCTTAATAATGAGGTTATCTCGCAGAAAGATTATGTGGAGTTCACTCCCAAAAAAGGGGACGCCCTGCTCCTGATGGTGACCGACAAAAACCGCTGCCGGGCCACCACCTCTTTTGTGCTGAAGGTGGCCGTCACCCCCCAGGCGGGCACGAACGCTCCGGCGGAGGAGATCACCATCTATCCGACGGTGGTCACCAGCCACGTCAATGTCCGTTTGCCGGGGGCGTGTGAAGGAAAGGCCAGGATACGTATCTATGACATCAACGGGAAGGTGGTGAGTGAGAACGATCTGGACGGAAAGAGCACGGTCGCTCTGAACCTCCCCAAAGGGATCTACCTCATCTCGGTGGATGCCGGAGAGATGCATAAGGTAGAAAGGATCATCGTCAGATAAAAAGAACAAACCATAAAGAAACAGATACATTTTAAAGGCGAACAGGATGACAGGAAGAGCAGTCCACAGAAAAATCGGTAAAAAGGCCCTATGGCTTCTGGTGATCACGCTGGTCACGGCTCCTTGTGCTAAGGCCCGGGGTCCGTTGAGCGAGGGAGCGAAAGATTATGCCAAAGCATTTTTCGACAGCCGGTATGCAGCCTCCGGGGCGAAAAACGTGGCGCCGGAATACACGCTGACCCCGGTGTATGCTTCTGCAGCGCAGGTGCAGACACCCGTCTATATCTTCAGCAGCTCCGCCGGCGGCTTTGCCGTTGTGGCGGAGAGCCACGGCACCTACAGGGTGGTCGGCTATTCCGACAGGCCTGAGGAAGAGACGGGCAAAATGCCGCCCGCCCTGGTGTCCCTGATCCGCACCTGGGAGGATTCGCTGGTGTTCTATGCCCCGCCCCTGAAAACGGAGACGACGAAAGGCACGACAAGCGT
>CAZYQV010000335.1:0-7960 GCA_964649775.1 uncultured Rikenellaceae bacterium | reverse complement strand
GTCAAACAGCTGGACATGCCCAATGCCATCAACGACATCTCCAGGCTCCTCCTCATCGAGCCCGACAATGCCGACATGTTCTTTCTCAGAGGGAACTATTATCAGATGTTCAACCAGCACATCAACGCCATCACCGACTTCTCCAAGGCCATCAGCCTGAAGCCCGACGACCCGCAGATCTACATGGCCCGTGCCAGGTCTTACGAGGAGATCCTCGACTACAAGTCGGCTGAAAAAGATTACCAGAAGATCACCACCCTGAGCAAAGACAATGTGGAGGCGCAGAAGCTGATGGAACAGGCCCGTCAGCGGCTCTATGAGCTGAACAGGGAGAACGAGCAGCCGGTGGTCACCCTGCAGGTCCCCGAGCCTGTCGACAACAAGGTGCTGAACATCCCCGAAAACAAGGAAGAGGTGGTGCTCAAAGGGGTCATCACCGACCAGAGCGACATCGAGTACCTCCGGATCAACGGCCGGGAAGCCCACCTCGACAAGAAAGAGGGTACCTGCGAGTTTCTGGTCAATGTGCCGGTGAAGGACACCGATATCATCGTCATCGAGGCCAGCGACATCTATCACAACAAAGCCACCGTCAGTTATTCGCTGAAGAGGACGGAGGTGAACCCGCCGGAGATACAGGTGCTGGCGCCCTACGCTTCCGACAACGGCGAGATCTATCTCGAGACAGACGAACCACAGCTCTATATAGAGGGAAAAGTGATGGATGAAAGCCCCATCAGGACCGTCATGATCAACGGCGTGTATGCCAGCTTCAACCCCGAAGAACGCAATCCGCACTTCACGGCCAGCATCGATGTGCTCAACAAAAACCAGTTTACGGTCACGGCCGAAGACCTGTACGGCAATAAAAAGACACAGAACTTCAAGCTCAACCGCGAAGGGGTCGCACTGTACCAGGACAACCCCATGGGCAAGACGTGGGCCGTTTTCATCCAGAACTCCAACTACCAGACCTTCGCCTCGCTGGACGGTCCTTCCAAAGATATCTTCCTGATGAAAAAGGCGCTATCACGGTATAAGATCAGCAACATCATCATCAAGAAAGACATGACCAAGGCCGAGATGGAAAAGTTCTTCTCCATCGAACTGCGCGACCTGGTACGCAGCAACCATGTCAACTCCATCCTCATCTGGTATGCCGGCCATGGTAAGTTCATCAACGAAACAGGATACTGGATACCTGTGGATGCCAAGCGGGACGATGAATTCACTTACTTTAACATCAACAACCTGAAAGCAGCCCTTCAGGGCTATTCGAAATATGTGACCCACACGCTGGTGGTCACCGACGCATGCGAATCGGGTCCCACTTTTTACCAGGCCATGCGTGCCATCCCCGAAGAGCGCAGCTGTGACGACTGGAAGGCCACCCGTTTTAAATCCTCGCAGGTCTTCTCCTCGGCAGGCTACGAGCTGGCCACCGACGACTCGCAGTTCACACGCACCTTTGCCAACACCCTGCTCAACAACCCCAACGCCTGCATACCCATCGAGAGCATCGTACTGAAAGTGACCAAGGCGGTGGTGAGCGCCCGGCAGCAAAAACCCCAGTTCGGCAAGATCGCCGGACTGGAAGATGAGAACGGAACTTTCTTTTTCATGTCCAAATAACTACGATTCATCTTTTAATGAAAAAAACCACCGAGCATAACCCCCTTTCCGAGCCGTCTTTCCTCCGGTGGTTACCGGCCCTTCTCATCGGGTTGTTCCTCCCCCTGTCTGCCACAGGACAGAAATATTTTTTCGACTCCTACAGTGTGGAGCAGGGACTTAGCTCATCAAAGATCTATTGTATCCTGCAGGACCACCGTGACCTGGTGTGGTTAGGTACCGAGGCGGGCGTATCACGTTTTGACGGTCATACTTTCGGGGATTTTTCTTCCGAACAGGGGATGGCCGAGAACGGCGTCTATTCCGTCTTTGAGGACTCGCGGGGAAACGTCTGGTTTGGTCATCTCGACGGCGGCATCACCCGCTACGACGGATACCATTTTGAGATCATTCATTTCGACTCGGTGACCGTGAAAGGAGATATCACCTCTTTTCGTGAGACCAAAGACCACCATTTGTGGATCACCACCAGTGCTTCCGGTGCCCTGAGGATCTCGGAGCCCTTCGGGCCCGTGGAGAAAATGAAAGTGGAACAATACCTCGGCAAGAAAGGACTCAGCGACCGTATCTTCGGCAGTTTTCTCTCGAAGAACGATGATTATTACTGCCTCTCCGATGTAGGCATCCACAAGTATGTACCCGAGATAGACAGCTTCAGTATTTTCACCCTGAAACATTTCACCCATTACTGGGCAAAAACCTGCATGCTTGAAGACCGGAAAGGGAACATGTGGTTCGGCACATACAACGGAGGACTGTATAAATACGACAAGGAGCATGACACCATGCTCGTCTATGACAAAAGGGACGGTCTGGCCAAGAACTGGGTGAGCAGTCTTTACGAAGACAGCCACGGGATCCTGTGGGTCGGCACCTTCGGCGGTGGCATCACCAGGATAGAAAACGGGAAGCTGAAGACATACAGCACTGCCAACGGCCTTAACGACGATTTCATCCAATGCCTTACAGAAGACCATGAGGGCAATATCCTCATCGGCACCCGCTATCACGGACTGAGCATCTTCAAAGGAGAACAGTTTTTTACCATCACCGACAAAGAGGGTCTCAGCAGTCCTTCGGTGTGGACGATCCACCAGACCCGCACCGGCGAGTACTGGTTCGGGACCAACAATGGTATCACCGTATACGATCCGGCACAGCCCGACGGGAAGAAATTCCATTATTACAACCGTTATGAAGATGGTATCGAGAACCAGATCCGGACAATTGTAGAAGATCTTTCAGGGAACCTCTGGATCGGCACCTACCAGGGTGGGATCTTTCAGTACAACGTGAAGAAGAAGCGTTTTTTTTACGATTTTTATCTGAACCACAACCTTTACCGTGACCTGATCGTCACAGCCCTTGTTGTAGACCGTCACGGCCACCTGTGGGCCGGCACCCATGACGGCCTCACCTGGTACGACCCCGCAACACAGAAAGGCACCCGCTATACGCAGGGAAAAGGACTCACGGGCAACGGCATCACAGCCCTCTATTATGATCCCCGGAAGAACAATCTGTGGATCGGCTCCGAGAGAAAGAAAGGACTTACCTGTTATCATCTGTCTACAAAAAAGTTTGAAAAGATCCCTCTCTCCAAACAGTTTGCACCCCTTACCATCACCATGGATCCCAAAGGAAACGTATGGATGGGATCGGCCATCGGTCTTTTCGCCTGGGACGGCGATTCCCTGTTCCTGCATCTCACCGAAGAGGACGGTCTGTTGGCCAACCTGGTCAACCTGGTCATAGCTGACGATAAGGGAAACATCTTCATCGGCACCAACAAAGGACTGAACAGATACGTGCCGTCAGAAAAAAAGATGTACATCTACACAAAACACAACGGTTTCACAGGCATAGAGACCCTGCGCAATGCAGCTTACCGCGACAGAAAAGGTTTTTTCTGGTTCGGCACAGCGAACGGAGTAACCCGTTTTGATCCGCACAGCGAAAGGGTGGAAAACACAGAGCCGCTCACCCACATACGCAGCATGCAGGTGAACTATAAGCCTCGCCGCATGGTGGAGGGGATGAAACTGAACTACCGGGAGAATGCCGTAATGTTTGACTATTACAGTATCTGCCTCACCAACCCGGACGCTGTCAGGTACCAGGTGATGCTCGCCGGGGCCGATGCCGACTGGCGTCCCGTCACCACACAGACGAGGGCCATCTACTCCACGCTGCCTCCCGGCAAATACACCTTTATGGTCAAAGCCCGCAACAGCCAGGGCATCTGGAACAGCAAACCTGCCACCTTCGGTTTTATAATCCGGCCGCCTTTCTACCGCACGTGGTGGTTCATCCTCATCGTACTCATCCTGCTGACGGCAGGCATCATCGGATATATCAAGGTGCGGGAAAGAAACCTCATCAGGGAAAAGATGATCCTCGAGAAGAAGGTAGCCATGCGTACGGCCGAGGTGGTGGAGAAGAGCAAAGAGCTGGAACAGAAGAACAAAGACATCACCGACAGCATCCGCTACGCCAAAAGGATACAGAACGCCATCCTCCCTCCTGCCGATCTCTTCCCCGACACCTTCGTCCTCTTCCGTCCCAAAGATATTGTCAGTGGCGACTTTTTCTGGATGAACACCCTCGGCACAAAACGGTTCATCGCCGCCGTCGACTGCACAGGCCACGGCGTGCCGGGTGCGTTCATGTCGTTCATCGGCTACAACTCCCTGAACAAGATCGTCAACGAACGGCACATCACCCAAGCCTCTGAGATACTCGACCAGCTCAACGAAGAGGTGTACAAGACCCTGCATGTACAGTCGAAGGATGAAGATGTGAAAGACGGCATGGACCTGGCCCTGATCGTTTACGACACCAAAACACGGGAGCTGCAGTATGCCGGCGCCAACAACCCTATGTATCTCATCCGTAACGGGGAACTGCAGGAATTCAAGGCCGACCGTTTTGCCATAGGAATGGTGTCGGTGAACACTGAAAGGAAATTCAGCAACCATTCCCTGGAGATGAAAGAAGGAGATATGACCTACATCTTCTCCGACGGTTATGCCGACCAGTTCGGCGGTCCGCAAGGTAAAAAATTCAAGAGCAAACAGCTGAAACAGTTGTTCATAAAGATCCACGGCCTCTCTCCTGCCGAGCAAAAAAAGATCCTGGAAGAGACCCTTCTCTCCTGGATGGAAAAAGAAGAACAGGTGGATGACATCCTGGTCATCGGCACCCGTTATTGATGGGCAGCAGCATAATTTTTCAGCCTATCTTGGCCATCCCCGCCTCTTCCGCACCCCAGGGGGGTGCATCACGCAAGGCTGCAGGCACCCCGGCGGCGTGCTCCGCAACGCTCCACATCTTACGATGTATGGGACGCATAAAATGCTCCCTGATCATCCTTTCGAAGAAAGTGAGCAGGTCGTCATAAAAACCCCGGCTGTTCAGGATCACGATGGGTATATTCACGAACCCCAGCTGTTTGGATACCAGGGCCTCACTCAGCTCTTCGAGGGTGCCCGTGCCCCCCGGCAGGGCTATCACCCCGTCGCTCTCGCGTATGAGCCTGCGTTTGCGTTCGGCCATATCCTCCACCACGATCTGCTCCACCCCCGGATGGGCCCAGCCCGCCTCCACCATGAAGCGGGGGATGACCCCCGTGATCTCACCTCCGGCAGCCTGTGCCCCCCGTGCCAGGGCACCCATCAGCCCGAAATCCCCTCCGCCGAAACGGATGGCAATGCCCTCCTCACCCAACAACCTGCCCACCTGCTCCGCCTCATCAAGATAGAAAGCAGGAACATGGTTGCTGGAAGCACAAAAGACCGATACCTTTTTCAATGACAACAGATAAAAATTAATCGAGAAGGGGCCTGAGCTTGTCCATGAAGACACTCTTGGGAACAGCTCCCACCTGTTTGTCCACCACCTCACCGTTCTTGAAGAACAATACCGTGGGGATATTTCGTATGCCATACTGTACGGCAATATTGGGGTTGCTGTCCACATCCAGCTTCACCGCCTTCACCTTGCCGTCGAGCTCTTCGCCGATCTCATCGATGATCGGGCCTACCAGCCGGCACGGGCCACACCACTCTGCCCACAGGTCAACCATCACCGGCACATCCGACCCCAATACAACTTCTTCGAAATTTGCTTCAGTCACATCCATAATTCTATTGTTTTATCGTTTGTTTTTTTCTGAAACGGTGTGCAAATATATTCATTTTCCCATTCCCGGAAAATCCTGTTCAGGACCATTCGTCAATTTATTTTCAGCTCCAGTAACTCATCTTTTTGCAACATATCGATCAGATCATTGGTCAGGTTGACCCGTATGGAGCGTGAGAACATGTCCACGGATATCTTCTCTTCGGGGATATAAACGGAAAACTTCAGGGTGGTCTTGCCGCGGGAGTCGATCTTTTTCCTGAGCATTTCCAGCACATCTCTCTTCACATACTCCAGCGGCATCTGTATGGTGACCGATTTGACCATCTTCTCCCGCACTTCGGAGAGCAGCTGTATCGACTGGATACGGAACTCAGGCTCATTGTTCCTGTACTTGTTGAGCTGCACTTTCCCTTTTACCAGAAGAGAATAGCCGGTATTGAAATACTTGCTGAACTCAACATAGTCGGCACTGAAGAGCATAAACCTCCTGGATCCGGTGTAATCCTGCAGCGTCATGCTGCCGTAAGGATTTCCGTTCTTTGACATGGCCTGGCCGGCGGCTGTCACGATGCCGGCGATGACCAGCTCGCGGCCCACCATCTTCTCCAGGTTGTCCAGGTCGGTGATGGAAGCATTACAGAAATGCTCGATCTCCAGGCGGTACTCGTCCAGGGGATGGGCCGACAGATAGATGCCTATCAGTTCTTTCTCGCGTGTGAGCTTCTCGAGCTTGGGCCAGTCCTCGGCATCGGGAGGCAGGGGCTTCTGTATCTGGCCCTGCGCCATATCGCCGAAGAGGGACTGCTGTATGCTGTTCTTTTCTTCCTTCACACGGTTGCCGTAACGCACCAGGTGATCGACGAAGGTGGCCCCGTCGCCGTTGGGGATGATGTACTGGCTCCGTTTAAAACGGTCGATGTTGTCGAGGGCACCGGCCACCGCCAGGGCCTCCAGGTTTTTTTTATTGACCGTGAAGAGATTAATCCTCGTGACGAAATCATAGATATCCTGGTAAGGGCCGTTCTTTTTCCGTTCCTCAATGATGTTGATAGCAGCCGCAACCCCCACGCCTTTGATGCCTTTGAGTCCGAAACGGATGTTCCCTTCTTTGTTCACCGTGAACATCACGTCGCTCTCGTTGACATCGGGGCCCAGCACCTCAATGCCCATGCGGCGCACCTCGTTGATCATCTTGGTGATCTTCTTGATGTCGCTGATGTTGCGGCTCAGCACTGCCGCCATGAACTCCTGGGGATAATATGCCTTGAGATAAGCGGTCTGATAGGAGACATACGCATAGCTGGTAGCATGGGATTTGTTGAAGGCATACTTGGCGAACGCCTCCCAGTCGTGCCATATCTTCAGGATGATCTTTTCGTCATAACCCCGTTCCCTGGCTCCCTCGAAGAATTTCTCCCGGAGCTTCTCCATCTCTTTTTTCTTCTTCTTGCCCATGGCTTTGCGGAGCGAGTCGGCCTGGCCGCCGGTAAACCCTGCCAGCTCCTGGGAGAGGAGCATCACCTGCTCCTGGTACACCGTGATGCCGTAAGTCTCCTTCAGGTATTTCTCCATCACCGGCAGGTCGTAATGGATGGGCTCCCTCCCGTGTTTGCGGGCAATGAACTGCGGCAGGTAATCCATCGGCCCGGGACGGTAGAGGGCATTCATGGCGATAAGGTCTTCAAAACGGTTGGGCTTGAGCTCCTTGAGGAATCTTTTCATCCCTTCCGACTCAAACTGGAAAAGGCCCGTGGTCTCCCCGCGCGTATAGAGGTCATACACCTTCTGGTCATCCAGCGGGATGTGTTCTATGTCCACCTCTTCCCCTCTCGACTCGCGGATGATCCGCAGGGTGTCCTGGATGATCGAGAGGGTCTTAAGCCCCAGGAAGTCCATCTTCAGCATCCCCACCGACTCGACATAATCGCCGTCGAACTGGGTGATCAGGAGATCGGTCTCTTTGGAGGAGAGCAGGGGGATATGTTCTATCAGGTCGTCGCGGCCGATGATGATGCCGCAGGCATGCAGGCCGCGGTGACGGATGGCTCCTTCCAGCACCTCGGCAAAACGCAGGGTGCGCGCGATCAGCTCGTTGCCGGAGTTACGTGCCTGCTCCAGCTCAGGCACTTCGGCAAAGGCTTTTTTGAGGGTGGTGCCGGGAGTGTCGGGCACCAGCTTGGCCAGA